>JBDTMW010000048.1:0-11098 GCA_039934065.1 Actinomycetota bacterium
TGGCGTTGCAGTCGCCGGCCAAGGGCGAGGGTGCAGAGTTCCATCAGGACGCCCTCCAGGCGATGTATGCCGCGACCGGTGGCTACCCGTACTTCATCCAGGCCTATGGCAAGGTCGCCTGGGACAGCGCCCCTTCGTCGCCGATCACGCTCGAGGACATCCTGGTCGCCGCACCAGAGGCCGAATCAGAGCTTGCCCTTGGCTTCTTCGGATCACGTTACGAACGGGCGACGCCGGGCGAGCGCGAGTACCTTCGCGCGATGGCCGATGCAACCCAGATCGCCGCACAGGACCCGGGCCTCGGCCTGGACGACATTGAGTCGGTGACAACTGCGTCGGTGGCGGCCGTCCTCGACCGCAAGCCACAGTCACTGTCGGTGGCCCGCGACGCGTTGCTCAAGAAGGGCCTCATCTACAGCGGTGAGCGTGGGCGGATTGCCTTCACCGTCCCGCACTTCGGTCGCTATCTGCTCGCGAACGGATAGACGCCCTCCGGTCCATGGGATGCGCACCCCGACTGGACTGCTGGGGTCGCGCACAGCAGACTGCAGGGGTGACCACCGCAGCGGAAGACCCGCAGGCTAGAACTGACGTCGACACCGAGGCTGAGCACCTGAAGGTGCTGCGTCAGCGTCGGGCAGAGTTGCTCGGGGCGATCAACGCACTGGAACAGGCCCTCGCGGCACCGATCCCGAGCGGGCCGATGGAGTGGGTCCAGAAGGTCTCCGCCAGGTTGCTGGAGCTGTCCGGTGACTTCCGGGTCCACGTTGAGCTCACCGAAGGACCAGACGGTCTGTACAGCCGGGTGACCCAGTCGACACCGAGACTGACCTACCAGGTTGAGAGACTCACCCAGGACCACGCGACACTGACCGAGCTCATGTCGGACCTTCTCACCTTGGTGGGTCAGGCAGCCGGGTCGTTCGCAAGGGGTGACTCCATGCTGGACTATCTCGACGAGGTGCGAGAGCGCGGCACTACCCTTATCGCCGCCCTGGTTCGCCATCGCCAGCGCGGTTCGGACCTCATGTATGAGGGATATTCGGTGGACATGGGCGGGCAAGACTGAGCACGGATCGGCCGTCGAACAAGGTCGGCTCCGACAGAGTGGTGTCATCGGTGTCCCAGTGATCCCCTAGACTGATCACAGCGGTCCGCACAGTTCTGCCTCGGACCTGCTTTTTTATGTCGATAGCCACGCGCCGCAACCGCATGGGTCTGCGCCGGGCAGAACGACCCTCTTACATCTATGGAGTACCCACCTGTGTCTTCTGACACCACTTTCGCCAGCCTTGGCGTGCCCGCTTCCCTGACCACCGTTCTCACGGCGGCAGGAATCACCATCCCGACCCCCATCCAGGCGGCGACACTTCCCGACTCCCTTGCGGGTCGCGACGTCCTCGGCCGCGGCCGCACCGGCTCGGGCAAGACCTACGCCTTCGTGCTTCCCCTGCTCACCCGACTGGCCGCCAGCAACACCTCGCGTCAGCCCCGCAAGCCACGAGTGCTCATCCTGGCGCCGACCCGCGAGCTGGCCAGCCAGATCGAGGCGGCCATGACCCCGCTGGCCAAGCCGCTGGGGATCAAGAGCATGACCATCTTCGGTGGCGTCGGCCAGAACCCGCAGGTCAGTGCCCTTCGTGCCGGTGTCGACGTCGTCGTTGCCTGCCCCGGACGCCTCGAGGACCTGATGAGCCAGGGCGCGCTGACCCTGGATGCCGTCGAGATCACCATCCTGGACGAGGCCGACCACATGGCCGACCTCGGCTTCCTGCCCTGCGTGCGGCGGATTATGGACCGCACCCCCCGGACGGGCCAGCGAATGTTGTTCTCAGCCACGCTGGACGCCGGCGTCGACGTGATCGTCAAGCGTTTCCTCAACAACCCCGTGACGCACAGCGCGGACTCGGCCCAGTCGCCGATCTCGACGATGGCGCATCACATCTTCCACGTCCACAGCGACGCTCGTCTTCCAGTTCTGGTCGACCTCGCGTCGGCTCCCGGGCGCACGATGGTCTTCACCCGCACCAAGCATGGTGCCAAGAAGCTCTCCAAGCAGCTCAACGCGTCCGGGGTCCCGACCGTCGAGCTTCACGGCAACCTGTCGCAGAACGCGCGCACCCGCAACATGGACGCGTTCCAGAGCGGAGCGGCGAGAACCCTTGTCGCTACTGACATCGCGGCTCGCGGCATCCACGTCGACGACGTCGCACTGGTGATTCACGCTGACCCGCCGATGGAGCACAAGGCCTACCTGCACCGCTCTGGTCGCACTGCCCGCGCCGGCGCCGAGGGCACCGTGATCACGCTGATGACCGACGACCAGGTGGCTGATGTTCGTGACCTGACACGCAGGGCCGGCATCAAGGCGACCACGACCCGGTTGGACGCCAACCACCCCCTGCTCAAGCAGCTGGCACCCGGCGAGCGCACCTTCACCGCGCCTCTCGTCCTCACCACCGACGAGGGCAATGCACCTCGGCGTGGCGGTTCAGGCGGCGGAAGCCGTTCTAACGGCGCGCGTTCCAACGGCGGCCGAGCCGCTGGTGGCCGGTCGGCCGGCGGACGAGCTGGGGGCCCCCGCAGCGGTTCCGGCCGCAGTACAACTGCTGGCGGTGGCCCCTCCCGGGGTGCATCCGGTGACGCGGCTCAGCGGTCATCGGGTGCCAAACGCTCGTCGTCGCAGGGCGCCAAGCGTTCGGGCGGACAGGGCGGTTCGTCCTCGGTCTACTCCACGTCGTCCTCGCGGGGTGGCGCAGCCGCGTTCTCGGCCGGGTCCAGCCTTAGGCACCGCTGACCTCGTTCGGCAGTTGTCGCCCTTCTGTGGCCCTGCTCTCCCCCTGCTCCTGACGCCCTGTCCATGAGTGTCTGCACGACAGGGCGGAGCAGGAGTGCCAAGATGACGATGTGCATGAAGTAGTCCTGCCGGCTGTGACTCGCAGCCCTCTGATCATCGCCCACCGAGGATCGAGCAAGGATCATCCGGAGCACACCCTCAAGGCCTACAAACGAGCCATCGACGAAGGTGCCGACGTCCTCGAGTGCGACGTCCGGCTCACCGCCGACTCCCACCTGGTCTGTGTTCACGACCGCAGGGTCGATCGAACCTCGAACGGCACCGGCAAGGTCTCCACGCTGGAGCTGGCCACCCTCGAGGGGCTGGACTTCGGCTCCTGGAAGCAGGCCTCCGGTGGCGAGGCAGAGATGCCGGACGCCGACAGCGAGCGCGACATGCTGCTGACACTGCACCGACTCATTGAGATGGTGATGGGCTGCGGTCGCGAGGTCGGGCTGGTGATCGAGACCAAGCACCCCACGCGCTATGCCGGCCAGGTCGAGCGTGAGCTCGCGAAGGTCCTCACCGAGTTCGGGTTGAACCGCGCCTACCGGCCGGGCCTGCCATACGTGAGCGTGATGTCCTTCTCGCAGCTGGCGGTCGCGCGGATGCGACACCTGTGTCCGGACGTGCCACTGGTCTACCTGATGGAGGGCTCCGTACCCCTACGGTTCCGTGACGGGTCGTTGCCAAAGGGCGTGCGGATTGCCGGGCTGGACAAGGAGATCATCCGACGCTGGCCCAAGACCGTGAAGAGGCAGCACGCTCGAGGACATCAGGTCTACGTGTTTCCGGTGGACGACGAGCCCGACATCGACCGGTGTCTGGAGCTGGGGGTCGAAGCGATCATCTCGAACCGGCCGGCCTTCGTCCGGGAGCGTGTTTTCGGCAACGACTAGCATGCTGGGTGGGCGCGGACTCGGAAGGCTGGCCCTGGAAAGCGGGGATCGAAAACGTTAACCGCAAGGAGGTCAAGATGTCGGTCCAGAACCTGAGCGTTCCGTGGGAAATGAGCTCGGCAGTGCACGTCCGTCGTGCGCTGGTGTCTGAACTCCTCGCGCTCGGGGTGAGCGACGCTGTTGTCGATGAGGCCGAGATCGTGATCGCCGAGCTGTTTGCCAATGCCGTTCGCCACGCCAACGCACTACCGGACGGAACGATCCGGGTTGACTGGGCGGTCAGCGACGGGGTGGTCGAGGTATCGGTGACAGATGGCGGAGGACCCACCACCCCGCGTCCAGTCCCTCGCTCGCTGTGGTCCGCCAACGGCCGAGGGCTGACCATCGTGCGCAGCCTGGCCCACGAGTGGGGCGTGAAGGACGACGCGGACCGCTGCACGGTCTGGGTCGCGCTGGGTGGTCCGTCAACGCGGGAGTGTCCCTGAGTCGCGTCTCGGCCCACTAAGGTTGGCGACCATGGGCAAAGCATCCAGGCGCCGCACGACGGGCAGCGAGATTGTTCGCGCGAAGGATCATTCGGCGGGACGTGTTCCGTTCGTTGCCAGGCCCTTTGAGGGGTTGACCGGCGAGACCGACTGGGTGGCCATGCGCGAGGTCGTGCCTGCCGCGTCCGGCACGGTGACCTTCGCGCAAGGGGCCGTCCCTGCCGACGGACCCCAGACGGCAACGGTGGCAACCTTGTTGCCGCTCGGCTGGTCTGGGTTGCGACGTAACGACGGCGCGGTCATGGTGGCTCTCCAGTCCGGCTCGACGACCGGTGATGCCAGCCGTGACGTCGCCCAGGTGCTGCTGGCCACTGCGGCCGCCGACATCGGTATGCCGCTGCCGTCCACTCCGCTGGCCACCATCTCGACCCCACGACTGCAGGACGTCCTTGACCCGTCAGCCGCCTTCGAGGTCACCGTCCACGATGGGTTCGACTTCTGGGTGGCCGATGTCAGTGAGCTCGATGACGACGGCAAGGAGGCGATCGAGCAGGCAAATGCCACGGCGATCCCGACGACGAAGCTGATGTCCGCCCCCTCGGCGTACTGGTGCAGGGTGGGCGAACGCACCTATCTGCGTTGGGTGCTGCCCCACGACGAGGATGCCGCCACGGACGCCCTCGCTCGCTTGCACGCCGGTTCGGCAACCTCTCTGGGCAAGGACACGCGGCTGCTCGGGGCCTTCCGGGCGTGCGGGCTGCTGATCCCGGTCTGGGCTCTCGACCCCGCGCTGACCGGCGACGACTACGAGACCGGAGTGGCGCAGATGTCCGTGCGTCTCGACGAGGCGCTGGCTCGGACCGGCGACCTGAGTGCCGAGGAACGGCGGGCCCGTTCGGGCCTGTTGAGTCGCCAGGTCACTCTGCGCTGAGGCCGGTCGCCATGGACCCCACCACGACGGTCGCGCCGGTTGCGGTGATCATCGCGGCCAAGGATGAGGCCGACCGGATCGGGGCGACGGTCGCTGCGGTGGGGCAGATCGCCGGGGTCGACCTGGTGATCGTGGTCGACGACGGTAGCTCCGATGCGACCGCACGGATTGCGGACGCGGCCGGTGCCATCGTGCTGAGACACCCGCGCAACCTGGGAAAAGCTGCGGCCATGGCCACCGGCGCCCAGGCTGTCGCCGATCGGGATGTCAGCGAGCCGGTGTCATCGGGGCGTGCTCGTCATCTGTTGTTCGTCGACGCCGACCTTGAGGCCAGTGCCGCCAACACGTCTGGCCTGCTGGGGCCGGTCGTGTCAGGTGTGGCGGACATGACCGTTGCGATCCTGCCCCGGCAGTCGGAGTCGGGCGGCGGCCACGGCTTCGTGGTGGGGCTGGCGCGCAACGGTATCGAGCAGCTCACCGGCTGGAGGCCCACCCAGCCGTTGTCGGGGATGCGCTGTCTGACTCGCGAGGCGTTCGCAGCCGCATCGCCGTTGGCCGGCGGCTGGGGGGTTGAGGTCGGGCTCACCATCGACGTGCTTGGTGCAGGTCTCCGGGTGGTCGAGGTTCCCTGTGCTCTCCAGCACCGGGTCACCGGGTCCGACTGGCGAAGCCAGGTGCACCGTGCCATGCAGTATCGCGACGTCTGGCTGGCTCTTGCTCATCGCCGGGTCGACAGACTCGCGTGGCTGAGGCCTCTGATGTTGGCGCTCTCGTTCGCGTTGCTCCTGCTGGTGGCAACAGCGGGCCCGTCGGCGGCGAAACCCGCTCTCGGCCCTCGTGGCTGGGCTCCTGGCGACCTGTCGATCACCTTGTCCTCGGCCGTGGTCACCGCGGCTCTGTGGACGGCATACCTGCTGGGGGCGCTGGGGGTTGCGTTGGGCTTCCGGCACGGCGCTGACAGCGACCGTCGTTCGTCGGCGTCCTCGTCGTCCTCGTCCATGTCGTGGGTCCGATCCCGGCTTTGGCCCAGATGCTGGCCGTGGGCCTTGGGGTTTTCGGCATTGTTGACGGCGCCGATCGGCTCGGCCGACCACATCAACTACGCCGCCTATGGTCGGATCGCAGCCCAGGGCGGCGACGCCTACGTGGTGAAGCCGATCATGTGGGCGGGTGGTCTCGACCCCGTCACAAGCGCAGTGCAGCCGCCGTGGACGATGACACCGAGCGTCTATGGCCCGTTCGCGACGGTGCTGCAGGCCCTGACCTCCCTTGTCGGACAAGACAATCTGCGGCAGACAGTCTGGGTCTGGCAGGTGTTCATCGTGGCGGCCTGGCTCCTGGTCCGGCTCCTGCTGCGGCACTCAGTCACAGACGGCAGGACCCGGGCTCGGGTGGACCTGTTGTGGACGGCCAACCCCCTCGTGTTCGGCGTTGCCGTGCTCGGTGCGCACCTCGACCTCATCGCCACCGCGCTGGCTCTGGCCGCGATCGTCCTGGCCGCCAGGCGGCCCTGGATCGCCGGCCTGGTGCTGGGAGCCGCGGTCAGCACCAAGATCACCTACGGCATCGTGGGACTGGCGATCCTGTGGTCCTGGCGCTCGTTGGCCCGAAAACCCATGGCCCGCAACGTGATCGGGCTCGGGGTGTCATCCCTGTTGGTGTTCGTGCTCCTGCACCTCTGGGCGGGGCCACACGTGTTCGAACAGCTGGGAAAGGCTGGTAAGGGGGTGTCTCTCGCGACGATGTGGCGCCCTGTCGTCAACCTGTTGTCCGCGTTGATGCCACTGGACTCGGCACGCGCCGTGGTGTCAGTGGCCGCCGTCGTCACGATCCTGGTGCTGGCGTGGGGGTTGGCGCATCTCGCGCTTTCGCGCACGGCCTCTACGCAAGGGTTCGATGCCGGGCAGATGTCCCCGGTTCAGCAGACGTCGATCACCGCGCAGACGCGTTCGGCCATGACCGCGACGTTCGTACTCGCTACGGCATACGCGGTCGCCGCCCCCTACGCGCTGCCCTGGTATGACGTGCTCACCTGGGCCACGCTGCCGATGGTGGCCGTGACAGCGCTGGATGGGATCTTGCTGGCGAGGTTGACGGTCATGGCCATGGCCTATGTCCCCGGGCGTGTCGTCGCCATGAGCCCTGACGTCGAGTCGCTGACCCTGGGCTTCCGCAAAGTTGTGGGCCCTCTGGCCGCCTGGCTGGTTCTGCTGGCTATCGCACGCGTCGTGAGGCGCGGGTGGTCACGGGTCCCGCGAGCGTCTCGTCCTCAAGAGCCTTGAGCGCCAACGCGATCACCAGGGGGATGGCAAGGGCAGCTCCCACGGCCGGGATCGCGGTACCGGAGTCGTTGACAGCAAAGCCGATCACCCACATGACCAGCACCGCCATGAGTCCCGGACGCAGGAGCTGGACGCGTGCGAAAGATCGCCGGAGCGGCCCTGCGGCGCGTGAGCCGGGAGCTAGGACGTAGGCCAGCGCGACGAGGCCGACAGGGATCAGCAGAGAGACCAGGTTGCCGAACAGCAGCGTCATGTTCTGGTCGAGCTTGCGCACGACGATGTCCCAGGCGCCACCATCAAGGGCAGTCTGCACGAATCTGCCCAGGTGCGAGCGTTGCCCGGGCGGGCGGAGCCAGTCAAGCCAGCCAATGATGAGGATGAACAGTCCCGTCCCCCCACCGATCGCCAGCACCCGGCGCCAGGTCAGCCTGATCTGAAGGATCGCCAGGACCAGCAGGGCGACACCCGGCAGAAGGGCGGGCGGTCCACCGAAGTCGCTGCCCCATGAAGGGGACGCATCCACGACGACGGCGAGGAACCCGAGGGCGGCAACCGCGGCGGCAGCCATGCGGGGTTGCCGGACCGTGACGAGATGGTTGCCCACCGCGATGCAGAGCATCAGGGTCGCCGTGGCGAACAACGCGAATGTCACGTTGCCCATGCCGAAGAACCGGCCCCCGACCACGGGTTGCAGGCCCATCAGCGAGGAGAGCTGGAGGCGTGAACCGGTCATCACGTCGGCCGCGAGGACCACCACCGTGCTGCCGCAGACCACCACCAGCGGCCCGAACAGCCGTCGGTGCCAGGGACCGATCAGAGCCAGCAGCGAGATCGCAGCGCTGAACACCGCGACCGAGGCCACCACGCTCAGGAGCGGCACGGGAATGCGCCACCATGGAAGGAGGTTGGCCAGGAACGTCGACACCGGGATCGTCGCGGCAACCGTGGCTACGATGCGCGTGGCCCGTGAGAGCTGCATCCGCTGCCGGGTCCTGGTGGGTCCAGGCGCAGACCCTGCGCCCCGGCCGCGCCGCCAGAGCACGGCCGCGATCAGATACAGCGTCAGCTGGAGCAGCACCATCCCGTAGAAGAACGGCTTGACCAGACCATGCACCTCGTGGGACGACTGGTCGAGGTCGAGCAGGGCTCTCAGGCGCTGTTCGGCCGACCGCACGGAGTTGTCGCCCGAGAGGGCGAACTGCAGGGGAGCGCCGCCCAGGCTCTGCGGACGGGGGATGCTCAGGTGGTCGAGGACTGTCGGTGTCAGATCCGCGAGCTGCACCAGCCCCTCCTGGCGCGTTGAGGTTGACTGCAGCGTCCCGGTTCCGAAGTGGGGCCCGGTGGCTGCGACCAGCCGCAGGCGCTCGGTGACTCCTGCGTCGGCGAGGCTGGCGAGGACAACGTCGGTCCCCGACGGTGCGGCCTTGAGCACGGCGGCAACCCTGGCGTCGACAACTGCGACCTGCTGGGCCCGCGAGGTCTTCGGAGGTGACGCGTCTTGGGGATCCACGTCTGCCGGGTCGCGGATCGGTCCGACGTCGATCAGGGTGGCTGGGCATGAGGCCAGTGCCGCCGTCAAGGTGGATTCGTCATACGGCTGGTAGCGGTCCACAATCCCGTCGGATCGTGCCGCGCCCAGTGCCGCCCCCGGACCCACGGCCTGGATACAGCCGCCGTGGCTGGCGACCTGGTCGCCGAGCAGGCCGAGGGAGGCGTTGAACCGCGTGTCCCTTGCCGCCTTCACGTAGTCATCCCAGTGCGGCACCTTGCCCGCGGTCATGGAGTCGGGCAGAGCCTGGCACGGTGGTCGGGCGCCGTCGGGTCCTCCGCTGTCGCCGCTGCCACTGGCGTCGACGTCGGCGGCTCGCTCTCCGGCAGAGAGGCTGAGCCAGCCGTCCACGGGGCACGTGTTGGCATGCACGGAGTGGACCGTCAGGTCGGCAGTCGCGCCCTCACGTAGCAATGACCACAGGGCAGGCGTCCCTTGTGCCGAGACGTCGCCCCAGGACAGCCCGCCGGTGCCGATGACCACGACTGAGCCACTGAGAGTCGCGCGAGCAGCAGGCGTGGCCTTGCCCGGCGATGCGCCCGGTGCCGCCGATGACGTTGATATGACAGTGGCGATGACCATCAGCGCAAGCACCACGGCCGCGGTGGCTGCGGCGAGCTGGCGGCGGCGGGTCACGAGCAACAGGCTACGGTGCGGATCAGCCGAAGACGGAGACGTTGGCGACCTGCAGCATGGACACTGCGGCAAGGAGCAGACACACGCCTCCGCCGATCCGGCGGACGGCGGACAGCCGGATCCACCTGAGCAACGTCCGGCCCAGGACCGCGGCCAGCGCCGACACCGCGGCCAGAGCCAGGAACGCTCCGACCCCGACAGATATCGGGTCCTGGTACTTCACGACCAGTCCGGCGGTCAACAGCTGTGACAGGTCACCCCATTCGGCCACGAAGAGCACCAGGAAGCTGGCTCCTGCGGCCCGCCATCCGTGCACGCCGGCTTTCGCCTTGGCCTCGAACTCATGCTCGATCCCAGCCTCCTCCGCGTCGGCCTTGCCGGCTCCGCGAATCAGGATGAGACCACCGGCCAGGAACATCACGCTGACGAAGACCTCGACCGGAGTCCGTGGCAGGCGCCCGATCAGTCCGCCCAGGGTCACCGCGATGACGGTCTGCACCAGGAATGCGGAGGCAACCCCGATCCAGACCATCAACGGCTTGTATCGCGTGGCCAGCACCAAGGTCGCGATGAAGGTCTTGTCGGGGAGCTCGATCGGGAAGATCAACAGGAAGGCGGTGGCCGCAACGACGAAGCTCATGGTGCTGTTGAGACTAGCGACGCCTCGGGCGTGACACATCGCGCGGCGCCTTCGTGCGACCGGGAGGTGGTGGCTGACAGGCGTGACCGCCCGTCGGCTGGAACACTCGCGCACGGAGGGGGTTGATCGTCATACGCTGCGGTCGTGGACCTGAGCCAGAACACGTCCGCGACGCTGGTCGTCGTCGCGCTGAGTGCTGCGATTCTGGCCGTCGCGATCGCCATGGGCGCCCAGCTGCGGCTGTCCCGAGTACAAGCGCGGTATCGCGTCCTGTGGGCCGGCGGCGAGAAAGACGTGACCGCTGTGCTCGCGAGCCAGGCCGGCGAGATCGCCCAGCTTCGAGGCGACCTCCAGGGCGTTCGTGCGCAGCTCACCCGATCTGCGGGCGACATCGAGCAGAGCCTGCGTCACGTCGCGGTCGTCCGTTATGACGCGTTCGGGGACATGGGTGGCCGGCTCTCCTTCTCCGCGGCGATCGTTGACGACAGAGGGGGTGGGCTTGTGATCAGCTCGATCCACGCGCGCGGCGAGTCCCGCACCTACGCCAAAGGGATCGTCGGGGGCGACAGCGAGGTCACGCTGTCACCCGAGGAGCAGCAGGCGCTCGCCGCTGCCCGAACCGGAAAGGGCGGCTCATGAGCAAGCGCTACGGATTCCTTGGTCCCACAGGCACATTCACCGAGATGGCACTTCGTCAGTGCTTCCCTGTTGCCGGGGCCGGCACTGCCGAACGGATCCCGTTCGCCTCGGTCGACGCCGCGCTGGCAGCACTGCGCGCCGGTGATCTCGACGCCGCGATGGTGCCGATCGAGAACTCCGTCGAGGGCGGGGTCAGCGCCA
>JBDTMW010000049.1:0-11071 GCA_039934065.1 Actinomycetota bacterium
CGTTCATGCACTTCTTCGACGGGTTCCGCACCTCGCACGAGATCAACAAGATCAGCGTCGTCAGCCAGGACGTCATGCGCGCCATGCTTCCGGACGAGCTGGTGCTGGAGAACCGGCTGCGCGGGCTCACCCCGGATGCCCCCACGGCGCGAGGTACCGCCCAGAACCCGGACGTCTTCTTCCAGGGCCGCGAAGCCAGCAACTCCTACCACAACGCCGTGGCGGGGATCGTGGCACAGATGATGGACGAGTTCGCCGGGCACACCGGGCGCCAGTACAACCTCGTTGACTACCACGGAGCCCCGGACGCAGAGCGGGTCGTCGTCATCATGGGCTCGGGCGCCGGTGCCGTGCGCGAGACCGTCGACGCCCTGGTCGCCTCCGGCGAGAAGGTCGGTTTCCTCAACGTCCGGCTGTACCGTCCGTTCCCGGTCGAGACCTTCCTGGCCGCGCTGCCGGCGAGCACCAAGCACATCGCCGTCCTCGACCGCTGCAAGGAGCCGGGCGCCCCGGCCGAGCCGCTGCACCTGGACGTGTCTACCGCCCTGATGGACAGCGTGATGTTCAACGGCGGCGGCCCACTGCCGACCGTCATCGGCGGCCGTTACGGTCTGTCGAGCAAGGAGTTCACGCCGCGCATGGTCGCCAGCGTCTTCACCGAGCTGGGCCGGGAAAAGCCGAAGCGCCGTTTCACCGTCGGCATCGTGGATGACGTCACCCACCTCTCACTCGAGCCCGACAACGACTTCACCGTGCCGGACACCGCGGTCAGCGCGGTGTTCTTCGGCCTCGGCTCGGACGGCACCGTCGGTGCCAACAAGAACTCGATCAAGATCATCGGTGACGGCACCGACCAGTTCGTCCAGGGCTACTTCGTGCTCGACTCGAAGAAGTCCGGAGGAGGCACCGTCTCGCACCTGCGCTTCGGCGCCGACGAGATCCGCTCGACCTACCTGATCGAGTCGGCTGACGTGATCGGCATCCACCAGTTCTCACTCCTTCGCACGGTAAAGGTCCTGGAGCTGGCCAAGCAGGGCGGCACGATCCTGCTCAACTCGCCGTACCCGGACGACCAGGTGTTCGACCAGCTTCCGGTCGAGGTGCAGCAGCAGCTGATCGACAAGGACCTGAAGCTGTTCGTCATCGACGCGCACCAGGTGGCCCGCGATGTCGGTCTCGGCGCACGGATCAACACGATCATGCAGCCCTGCTTCTTCCACGTCTCTGGTGTCCTGCCCGAGGACGAAGTCATTCCGCGGATCAAGGCCTCCATCGAGAAGGAGTACGGCAAGCGCGGCCGCAAGGTCGTCGAGAAGAACTTCGCTGCCGTCGACATGGCGCTCAGCCAGCTGAGCGAGGTCAAGGTGCCGGCCGACACGACCAGCACGCTGCATCGGATGCCCCCCATGCCCGACGACGCGCCCGAGTTCGTCCGTGACGTCACCGCGCTGCTGATTCGCGGCGAAGGCGACCTCCTGCCGGTTAGCGTGATGCCCGCAGACGGCACCTGGCCCACCGGCACGGCCCAGTGGGAGAAGCGGGCCATCGCCCAGGACCTGCCGATCTGGGACCCGGACCTCTGCACCGACTGCGGCAAGTGCGCGGTGACGTGCCCGCACACCGCGGTGCGGATCAAGATCTTCCCGAACGAGCAGCTCGAAGGCGCGCCCGAGGGGTTCCAGAGCAAGGCCTTCAAGTCGAGGGACCTGCCCGACTACCAGCTCAGCATCGCCATTGCCGCGGACGACTGCACCGGCTGCGGGATCTGCGTGGACGTGTGCCCGGCGGTCTCCAAGACCGACCCGAGCCACAAGTCGCTGAACCTCGCCGACGCGCTGGAGACCCGGGACGCCCTGCGGACGAGCTACGAGCACTTCCTGACCATCCCCGAGGTGGACCGCACCAAGGTCCGCCACGACACGGTCAAGGGTGTCTCCCAGCTTCAGCCGCTGTTCGAGTTCTCGGGCGCCTGCTCAGGCTGTGGTGAGACTCCGTACCTGAAGACGCTGACCCAGCTCTTCGGCGACCGGATGCTCATCGCCAACGCGACCGGCTGTTCGTCGATCTACGGCGCCAACCTGCCGACGACCCCGTACACCGTCAACGCCGACGGCCGTGGTCCGGCCTGGGCGAACTCGTTGTTCGAGGACAACGCGGAGTTCGGCCTGGGTCTGCGACTGGGCTGGGAGCAGCAGAACGGTGAGGCCCGCCGGTATGTCGGTGAGCTCAGTGAGCTGATCGGCGCTGGCCTGGCCGAGGAGCTGCTGAACGCTGACCAGAGCAACGAGGCCGGGATCGCCGCGCAGCGGGGAAGGGTCGACCTGCTCAAGGCACAGCTCAGCACCCTGATGAGCGACTCCTCGGTGGTCCTAGCGGCCTCGGCCGTGAAGCACCTGCGCAGCCTGGCCGACGAGCTGGTCGAGAAGACCGTGTGGATCGTCGGTGGGGACGGCTGGGCGTACGACATCGGTTACGGCGGTCTCGACCACGTATTCGGCTCGGGCCGCAACGTCAACATCCTGATCCTCGACACTGAGGTCTACTCCAACACCGGTGGCCAGGCCTCGAAGTCGACCCCGCGTGCGGCGACGGCCAAGTACGCGTCGTCAGGTAAGGGCACGGCAAAGAAGGACCTGGGCGCGATCGCCCAGGTCTACGGCGACGTCTACGTCGCGCAGATCTCGATCGGCGCGAACGAGCAGCAGGCAGTGCGGGCCATGATCGAGGCGGAGGCCCACCAGGGCGTCTCCGTCATCATCGCGTACAGCACCTGCATCGCCCACGGCATCGAGATGTCCACCTCGATGACACACCAGAAGGACGCGGTGGCCAGTGGCTACTGGCCGCTGTACCGTTTCCGCCCGAGCGAGGACAACGAGGGCCACCCGTTCAAGCTGGACTCGAAGAAGCCGACCAAGCCGATCCGTGAGTTCGCCCTCGCAGAGACCCGCTTCTCGATGCTGGCCCGCAAGGACAGCGAGCGCAGCGATCATCTGCTGGCCCTTGCCCAGTCGGACGCCGACGAGCGGTGGCGCCTGTACTCCCAGATGGCCGGCATGGAACGGACTGTGGCGCACGAGGAGGTTCTCGTGGAGCCTGTTGAGAGCGTCGGGGGAGTGCCGGCCATGCCGGTGCCCGAGGCGCCGACGACGTAGGACGACGAGGCAGGTATGTCGGGTCGGTCGCACCTTGCGGCCGGCTCGATCACCTCTTCATGGGGTCTTCGAGAGGAGTGCTTGACATAGCAAGCACTTGGTGTATATGGTGTGCAGGTGCCGGAGACGCCGTGCACCCCACCAAGCTTCGAGGAGTTCACCATGGCAACAGCGACAACCAAGACCACGAGCACCGAGATTCCCGACCTGGCCCAGAAGATCCGCGAGCAGCTTCTCACCGCCGTGCTTCAGGGGCAGAAGCTCTCCGTCGACGCGGCCCAGACCTGGGTCAAGGCAGTCTCGGTCCTCCCTGCGGTGGACCTGCCGGCCGTTCCCGGCGTCCCTGCCCTGCCTGGCGTCGAGGCCGTAACCAAGTTCACCTTCGACGTGGCCGCGGACCTGCTCAGTGCCCAGCGCGACTTTGCCTTGAAACTGGGCAACGTGCTTGTCACCCAGAAGTCGGCCTGAACCACATCGCACTGCTTGACGACGTAGGACACGGAAGAGCCGATGGCAGCAGATAGCAAGCCGACCCTGCTGGGGTCGTTCATCCGCGCGCAGCGACAGATGGCCAATCTGTCGCTGCGACAGCTGTCTGCGCTGACCGAAGTCTCAAACCCGTACCTGAGCCAGGTCGAGCGCGGGCTGCATGAGCCGTCCGTGCGCGTGCTCAGGTCGATAGCGGACGCCTTGAACGTGTCCGCTGAGACGCTCTTCGAGCATGCTGGACTGATCACCAACACCGAACAAGCGGACGACGAAGCAACCGAGAATGCCATTCGGGACGATCGCCGACTGACTGAACCTCAGCGCCGGGCACTGCTCAGCGTCTATCGCAGCTATGTCGAGGCGAACACCGAAGGATCCTGAACCGCCTTCTCCGTGAAACACTCGGCTCCTCGCTCACAGGCCGCATAGGAGTCTCACCATGAAGCCAGAACAAAGCCCCGAGTCGGCTGGACCGTCGATTCTCGAACGGTTGGGCATCGCCGAGGATCCGCTGGTCGGTGTCGACCCCGTCTCGTTCCTGAGGTCACTCGCGGCGGCTGGTGTCGCGTTGGTCAAGGACCCGGCCGCTGCCAGCGCCGCTGTCGCGGCCAACGCGCGGCTGGCAATCGGGACAGCTGCAGCCGTGCGAGCGTCGGCGGGACGCGCAGTCGGTGGCACGGCGGCCGGGCCGATGAGCCCGGCCAAGGGCGACAAACGGTTCGCCGACCTCGCATACGAGGAAAACCCGCTGTACTTCCTGCTGGCACAGCAGTACCTGCTGAGCGGTCAGCTTGTGGACGAGCTGATTGATGCGTCGGCGCTGGACGCCATGGAGGACAACAAGGCCCGGTTCGCAGCCAGGTTCATCCTCGACGCGCTCGCGCCCACCAACACCGTGCTGGGCAACCCGGCGGCGATCCGTGCGGCCTTCGACACCGGCGGCAAGAGCCTGGTCAGGGGAGCGAAGAACCTGCTGAGCGATCTGGTCAACAACGGGGGCTGGCCCTCTCAGGTGGACAGCTCGGGTTTCGAGGTCGGCGTCAACATGGCCGCGACGCAGGGCTCGGTCGTGTACCGCAGTGACCTGATAGAGCTGATCCAGTACCAGCCGCAGGGCGAGAAAGTGCACGCGGTGCCATTGCTCTTCTGCCCCCCGTGGATCAACAAGTACTACATCATGGACCTGGCTCCCGGTAAGAGCCTGATCGAGTGGGCGGTCCAGCATGGCCACACCTGCTTCGCGATCAGCTACCGCAACCCCGATGCCACCATGCGCGATCTGGGCTTCGAGGACTACCTGCGGCAGGGCCCGCTGGACGCTGTCCGGGTGGTGCGTGAGATCACCGGCGCCGCCGAGGTCAACACCGTGTCAGTGTGTCTGGGCGGAACGCTGACAGCCATCGCGCTGGCCCACAACGTCGCCATCGGCGACAAGTCGATCAAGTCCGCCACGTTCCTGAACACCCACACGGACTTCAGCGTTCCCGGCGCCCTGGGCATCTTCACCGATGAGGCCACGGTCGCCGGACTCGAGAAGCAGATGGCCAAGGATGGCTTCCTCGACTCGGACAAGATGGCGCACACCTTCGATGCGTTGCGCGCCAACGACCTGATCTTCCAGTACGTCGTCAACAACTGGCTCCTGGGCAAGAAACCACCGAGCTTCGACCTGCTGGTGTGGAACAAGGACAGCACCCGTATGCCGGCCAAGATGCACTCGCAATACCTTCGGTCCTGCTATCTCAACAACGAGTTTGCGCGGGGAGAGTTCGAGATCGACGGTCAGAAGCTCGAGCCGGGGAAGGTCGACATCGACACCTACGTGCTCGCAGCGGTGGACGACCACATCGTGCCGTGGGTCTCGGGCTACAAGACCACTCAGCTGTTCGGCGGCGACAACCGGTTCGTGCTGAGCACGTCAGGGCATATCGCCGGGATCGTCAACCCTCCCGGTCCCAAGCCCAAGCACTGGACCAACGACGAGCATCCGGCCGATCCGCAGGAGTGGAAAGAGAACGCTCAGCTCCAGGACGGCACCTGGTGGCAGGACTGGACAGCGTGGATCGCCAAGCAGGGCGGCCCGATCGTCAAGGCCCCCGCCAGGCTCGGCAGCAAGCGTCACCCCGCGATCGAGGCTGCGCCTGGGAGCTACGTGCGCACTCGCGCATGACCCCCACTCGATCGACCACTGTTGACTCTCGGTTGCGGTCCGTCGGCGGGCTACAGATCGCCATGCGGGTTCAGGGCGAAGGCGATCCGCTTCTGCTGATCAATGGGATGACCCGACCGCTCCAGAGCTGGGAGCCGTTCACCAAGGAGCTCAGCGGGCGAACCGTGGTCAGCTTCGACGCGCCGGGTGTTGGTGACAGCCCGACGCCGGTGCTGCCGCTGTCCATGTCCGCTCTCGCGGCCCTCGCGGTCGCGGTGCTCGACGCTGCCGGGCTGGCTGAGGCGGACGTTCTCGGGTTCTCCCATGGTGGTGCCGTCGCCCAGCAGCTGGCTCTTGATGCCCCCGACCGGGTGCGTCGGCTGGTCCTCGTGTCCACCTCATGCGGCGTGGGGGCCACCCCCGGCCGTAAGCGAGATGTGCTGGCCGGCCTTGCGACACCTGATGGCGCCGCCGCCTGGCCGCAGGTCGACCTGGTCGGCGTCTTCTGGCAGTCACTGGCGATCTCGAACTGGTCCAGTATCCCGTTCCTGGGCGCCATCAGCGCTCCCACGCTTGTTGTCAGCGGATCGCGCGACCGTGTCGTGCCGCCAGCGAACAGCAAGGTCCTGGCCCGACGCATCCCCGACGCCGCGTTGGTCTTGTTGCAGTCGGGCCATGACTTGCAGCGCGCCGAACACGCGAGCGCGCTGGCACGAATCGTCGAGGACTTCCTATCGTCCACGTGGCGACCGATCAACGAAGAGGGTTATGACCATGGCTGATCTACGCTTTGACGGACGTGTGGCAATCATCACCGGGGCGGGCGGCGGTCTGGGGCGCTCTCACGCGCTCGAGCTGGCTCGTCGTGGAGCCCACGTTCTGGTGAACGACCTTGGCGGCGCGCTCGACGGCAGCGGTTCCTCGAAGTCGGCCGCGGACAGAGTCGTCGACGAGATCACCGCTGCCGGTGGCATCGCCGTGTCCAACCACGAGTCCGTGGCCACGCCGGACGGGGGGCAGTCGATCGTGCAGGCTGCGCTGGATGCCTTTGGCCGGGTGGATGTGCTGGTCAACAATGCGGGCATCCTGAGGGACAAGGCTTTCCACAAGATGGACCACACCATGATCGACCCGGTGATCGACGTTCACCTCAAGGGCGCCCTCTACGTCAGCCAGCCGGCCCTTCGACTGATGCGTGAACAGGGCTACGGCCGCATCATCAACACCAGCTCCGCCTCAGGTCTGTTCGGCAACTTCGGCCAGGCCAACTACGGTGCGGCCAAGGCCGGACTGGCCGGTCTGACCCGCGTCCTCTCGATCGAGGGTGCCAGCCACGGCATCAAGGTCAACGCCATCGCGCCGATCGCGTCCACCCGGATGACAGGTGACATCCTGGGAGAGCTGGCCCCCAAGGTCTCGCCCGAGTCCGTGAGTCCTCTGGTCGCCTACCTGGCGCACGAGGAATGCTCGGTCAGCGGGCACATCTACTCTGTGGCCGGCGGTCGGATCGCGAGGATCTTCGTTGCCGAGACACATGGCGTCGTGCTCATGGAGAACACCGCCGAAGCCGTCCGCGACAACCTGGCACTCATCGACGAGCTCGATGCCGAGCGATACCACCACCCGTCGTCGCTGGACGACGAGACCATGATTATCGCCAACGCACTGTTGACCATCTCCTGAGAGAGCCGCAGCGCCGCCGCTAGACTCCGGCGGCCGTGACGATGGCGTCGGTGAGGAAGCCGGCGGACAGCCCCAGGAGCAGCCCGTAGGCCAGCAGGTCCGGGCGTTGCGCCTTGGCGGCAAGGCTAACCAGCTGGGTCACCACATACAGGATCGATCCGGCGGCCAAGGTCAGAAACACGACACTGACCGGCTCGCTGGTGAACTGGTGTCCGACCAGGGTTCCCACGAAGGTGGGACCGCCCCCGACTGCGCCCAGAGCCAGCAGGAAGCCCCAGCTCGGCCGACGGCTGTTGCCCTCGAGGTCCCTGTCACCGGCGAGGGGTGCCACGATCCCGAAGCCCTCGGTTGCGTTGTGCAGGCCGAAGCCAATGACGAGCAACAGGGCCAGGGACAGCTCTCCGCTGGCTGCCGACTGGCCAATGGCCAGACCCTCAGCGAAGTTGTGCAGGCCGATACCGACGGCAATCAGCAGCGACAGACGGCGGGCGGCAGACCAGGTGGCAATGCGGTTCGGGCGTCGAGCGCCGACCTCGCTCACACCCATAGCCCCCGGGCCATGGTGTCCCTGTTCGTTCGCGGTTGTCCGTACCGACCGGGACTGCCGCGCCATCCAGCTCTCGTAGCGGACCAGCGCCAGCAGGCCGACGGCCAAACCCACCGCAAACAGAGCGCCGTAGCCCGCAGCCAGCCCGAGTCCACCCTTGCCGTCGTGGACCGAGGTCAAGGCCTCATCGATCGGACCCCATGCGGCCGAGAGCACGTCCCAGAAGAGGAAGAGAAGCACGCCGATGGCGGTGGCATTCAGCAGCGCGCTGAGCGCCGGCGCCGGTTTGCGGAGTCGACCGATCGGCAGTCCCAGCAGGATCGTCACGCCGGCGATGAAGCCAAGCAGCATGGTCGACATCAAGCTCACTGGTCTGCCTCAGCTCCCGGTGGTGGCGGGGCGGGACCGCCCACACAGAAGAGATTAGGCCTACCTTTTCTGCGCGTCCAAGTCGGCGCAGCCCTGAGACCCGCCACGGGCCTTCCTCTCACAATTCACCCACAAACTCCTGGCAGGCTTCATCCTCATGGAGAGCCTGATCGTCGCCGTCGCGCAGTACCTTATATTCCCCATCCTCCTGGGGGCGGCCGTCATCTGGCTGCTGCTTTCCCGCCAGGACAAGGTCGGGCTGGCCGTGCAGGGGATCGTGGCTCTGTTCGTCGCATTCGTGCTGATCAAGCTGGCCGCAGCCAGCTACGTAGATCCAAGACCATTCGTCGTCAACCCGTTGGTCAAGCCGCTGTTCGCCCACCCCGCTGACAACGGGTTCCCCTCCGACCACACCGCTGTGGCATCCACAGTCGCGCTGCTGGTGATGATGTATCGCCGGTGGCTCGGGGTCGCGCTCCTGGCTGGGAGCCTCCTCGTGGGCGTGGCAAGGGTGGCCGCGCATGTGCACCACGCTCAGGACATCGCCGCCGGTGCCTTGATCGCTGTCGTAGCCGTGGGGATTGCTGCGGCTGTCTGGGCATGGGCGCAGCCACGGTTGCCACGTCGGCTGGCCTCGATGGCCGCAGCCTGAGCGCACCACGCCCGAGCCGTCGTCGTATCGGGCGTTGCGACGCACGCCCTATGCTCGCCGGTGCCATGGTGCGGCAACATCGGGTCAAGGAGGACACGTGGAAGCAGTCGAGTATCGGCGATTCACCCAAGACCTGGTCGCCTGGGCAGTGAGCGAGTCGGCTGTGATGGGTCTGATCGCCGTCGGGTCGACAGCCGCCATGACGCACGATCCGGACCAGTGGTCGGACCACGATGTCTTCGTGGTCACCACCGCAGGCACATCGGCGGGGCTGCTGGGAGACCCCTCATGGCTGCCCGATTCTGAGCGAATCGTGATGTGGCACACCGAAACCGTTGATGGACGCGCGGCGGTCTATGACGACGGCCATCTCATCGAGCTGGCCGTGTTCGAGGCCCCCAGCCTCCCTCCGCTCAGTGTCAACGACTATCGAGTCCTCGTGGACAAGTCGGACCTCACCGCACGGTTTGCCCACCTTGAGCGCGAAACCACCGTCCGTGCTGCCGACATTGACCCCACGGGATCGCGACGATTCAGGCAGATCGTGGTGCAGCTGATCGTCGGCCTCGGCCGGGACGCTCGTGGGGAGTCCCTCTCGGCCCACGAGCGGATCCGGGGTCAGGCCCTGACCCATCTGCTGAGCCTTGTCCGTGACTTCGTGCCTGCCGAGAATGACACCTCGACCGACAATCTGGACCCCTACCGCAGGATCGAGATGGCCCACCCGGAGATCTGCGGCCGTCTTAACGCGAGGCTTGGAGCGCCACTCCCAGAGCTCGCCGCGACGATGCTGTCTGTGTTGGAGGAGCATCTGTCGGACCGGGTCCCGGCCTTGTCGGCCGAGTCCCTGGCTGCAGTTCGTGCGCTGGCCGCCAACCTCTAGCTAACGTCCTCGTTCGCGCGGCACCGACCGGGGCAACACCCGCCCGACGACTCCCTTGCCTGAGGCCCTCACAGGACCGTCCGCAACGCCTTCGGCGCGATGTCGATACGAACATCGGTGTTGGCGTCGAGATCCATGACCTCACCATCGACCTGGATCGGCATCGCCTTGACGGTCGTGAACGCGTACTCGGTTGCGCTGGGCTGAGGCCCCAGGCCGTGCAGGCTTGCCTTGAGCGCGATGCCCAAAATCTTCCAC
Organism: Actinomycetota bacterium; assembly: GCA_039934065.1. Lineage (GTDB taxonomy): Bacteria > Actinomycetota > Actinomycetes > Actinomycetales > Dermatophilaceae > UBA4719. Next base: position 10,186 of record JBDTMW010000049.1, read on the forward strand.
TTAGCGGCGTGCTGAATCGTGACGACCTCGAATGCGCCGTCGTCGGGTCGCCCATCATCCTCACTGAGTGTCGCGACCTTAGCCATCTGATGAATGTTGGCAAAGATGATGCTGTCGAACCGCCCACGGGTTCGGTCGGGACGCTCAATCTCGAACGGTTGGAACCGGGCGAACGCGCGCACCGTGGTGACGAGTTCCCGCAGCGAGCCCTTGCCACCCTTCTCCAGATCCAGAGCCACCACCGGAGTCAGCCCCAGCCCGATGTAGGAGTGGGCGTAGCGCGATGTGCCGTCGACGGTCAGCTGCAGCAGGTCTATCCGGTTGACCTTCCCACTGACGATGGCATCAGCCAATGGCCGCTCCCTGGTGCTGCGCCGGTGGTCGTTGGCGTTGCCGGCGGCCAGCACAGCGCAGGCGGCGTTGTCGTTTCCGGCCCGCATGGCGCCGTCGACGACCTCGTTGTAGCCACCATCACCGCTGACCGAGATGACCAGCGGCCGCCCCATGGCTGCGGCGTCACTGGCGAGTTCCCGAGCATGACCGGCATGCTGGGTCGCCTCCAGCTCCACGAGCAGCTCCGGCGCACGCACCGACAGCTCATCGCGCAGCTCCTGAGCCTTCTCCTGAGCATTACCAGTGCTCTTGGGATTGAAGATCAGGACCACGCGGTCAAAGCTCGCCATGACTCGACCCTACGGACACGCGCGCTGCGACTTTGTCGGCGTTGGAGTCGGGCAAGGCGGAGCGCCGGCTCTCGAGCCGCTGTTCCAGGTCGTGCATCACGATCGCCGCCAGATCTTCGAGGGTCCTGATGTCCTGGTCGCTCAAGGTGCGCGGCTTCCGGTCCAGAATGCACAAGGTGCCCAAGTTGTAGCCGTCACGGGTG
>JBDTMW010000050.1:0-10952 GCA_039934065.1 Actinomycetota bacterium
CCGGATTCTGGTTCTTGTCGAGCTCGTGCAGGTAGCTGATGATGTCGTTCTTGTCCGTGGGCGACAAGTTATTGTCGTTGAAGACCGGCATCGACTGCGGTCCGGACACCATGGCCTCGTAGATGTGAGTACCCGTGACGTTGCGCAGGCTCGGCGCGTACTTGCCACGAGTCAGCGCGCCACCTGAGCCGGCGAAGTTGTGGCACATCGCGCAGTTGACCTTGAACAGCTCGTTGCCGCGAGCGATGTTGCCATCTCCCTTGGTGTACTGGTCGTCGGGGACCGGCGGGCCGGGGGCCAGGGACGCTACATACGCGGCGAGAGCGGCGATCTGCTCCTCGGTGAACTTGACCTTGTTGCTGCGGGGGGCCTGGACGGCCGGGCCGGCGAGCGGCATACGGCCGGTGCCGACCTGGAAGTCGACGGCTGCGGCACCCACGCCAGCCAGGCTGGGGCCTTGCTTGCCACCCTCGGCGTTGAGGCCGTGGCAGGTGGCGCAGTTGGCCAGGAACAGCTTCTTGCCGGCAGTCGCCTGATCAGCGGCAGCTACAGCGGCCTGGGCAGGTTTGGGGGCCAGCAGGGTGTACAGCCCCCCGGTGGCCAGGAGCCCCAGCAGCAGGACGAGCAGAATCGCGGCCGGATGGCGGCGACGGGCGGCCAGTGCGTTCACAGGAAGCTCCTGTCGTCGGTGCGGACGTCGAGGGAGAAGGCGTGCATCACTTGAGCAGGTAGATCGTGGCGAACAGGGCAATCCAGACCACGTCGACGAAGTGCCAGTAGTACGACGTGACGACCGCGCCGGTGGCTTGCGCGTGCGTGTAGCGACGGGTCGTGAAGGTTCGGCCGATGATCAGCAGGAACGCGATCAGGCCACCAGTCACGTGCAGACCATGGAACCCTGTGGTGAGGTAGAAGACCGAGCCGTAGGCGTCGGACGAGATGGTCACACCGTCGCTGATCAGGCTGGCGTACTCGAAGACCTGGCCGGCGATGAAGAGTGAGCCGAAGATGTAGGTGAGGACGTACCACTCACGCATGCCCCATTGCTTGAGCTGCAAGATGGTGCCCGTGCGCGCCGGCTGACCGTGCTCGGCCTTGAAGACGCCGAGCTGGCACCAGACCGAGGAGACGACGAGCACCAGGGTGTTGATCGTCGCGTACTGGACATTGAGAAGGTCCGTCTTCTCATGCCACAGGTCCGGGGACACCGAACGGATCGTGAAGTACATCGCGAAGAGACCTGCGAAGAACATCAGCTCGCTGGCCAGCCAGACGATGGTTCCGACCGACACCATGTTGGGCCGGGTCACCGGGCCATGGCCCGGGATCGGCCCCGACGAGGGGTTCGGGGTGCTTGAGTGAACTACGGATGCGGTCGCCACCGCGCCAATATTGCCTTATCCGGGTCCCTATTGCATCAACATCCGCGGATGGGTCTGGCCTTTCGTGCAAACAGGCACCGGTAGCATCGGGCCCATGACCGTTTCGCATGCTTCGCCGGACTCTCCGGCTCAGACTGCCCAGTCCGGCTCTGCCCGACGGCTGTCGGTGCTGCTCTACAGCGACGACATCGCGACGCGCGACGCCGTCCGCATTGCGGTGGGACAACGGCCGGCGCGAGACGTCGAGGTGACCTCCTGGCTCGAGTGCGCCACCGCCGCCGCGGTGATCGAGGCCGTCGAGACCGGGGAGTTCGATGTGCTCGTTCTCGACGGTGAGGCGACCCCGGTTGGCGGGCTCGGGCTGTGCCGTCAGCTGAAGAACGAGATCTTCAGCTGTCCGCCGGTTCTGGTGCTGACCGGGCGACCGCAGGACGGTTGGCTCGCGGCGTGGTCCCAGGCCGATCTGGCAGTGCCTCATCCGCTCGACCCGATTGCCCTCGCCAGCGCCGTTGCCGATCTGGGCCGCCAGGTGGGCACCCCGGACACCAGCGTCTAGCCGATGACGGCTGAACCGTCAGCCAGCCTCCCGATGACCTGGCCGACGATCTACACCGCGCTGCTTTCCGGGCAGAACCTCGGCATCACTGAGTCCGGGTGGGCTATGGACCAGATCATGAGCGGCGATGCGAGCCCGCCGCAGGTCGCCGGCTTCCTGATGGCTTTGCGCGCCAAGGGCGAGACCGTTGATGAGATGCGCGGACTGGCCGACATGATGTTGGCGCACGCGAGCCGGATCGAGGTTGCGGGGACGACGCTGGACATCGTAGGCACCGGTGGAGATCGCGCGCACACCGTCAACATCTCGACCATGGCCTCGCTCGTCGCTGCGGCGGCCGGTGCGCGGGTCGTCAAGCACGGCAACCGTTCGGCGTCGTCGTCCTCGGGCTCAGCTGATGTCCTCGAGGCGCTCGGGGTCAACTTGGCGCTGCCGCCGTCGGGCGTTGCGGCGGTCGTCGAGACAGCGGGCATCACGTTCTGTTTCGCCCAGCAGTTCCACCCTGCGATGCGGCACGCGGCCGCAGCGCGTCGTGACCTGGGGATTGGCACCGCCTTTAACTTTCTTGGCCCGCTGACCAACCCGGCTCAGCCCACGTATGCCGCGGTGGGCGTCGCGGACGCCAGGATGGCACCGCTCATGGCGGGGGTGTTTGCGGACCGGGGAAAAGATGCCGCGGTCTTCCGCGGTGACGACGGGCTCGACGAGCTGACCATCTCCACGACCTCGAAGGTCTGGTGGGTGCGGGACGGTGCGGTCCGCGAATACAGCGTGGATCCCGAGCTGGTCGGACTTGAGCTGCACCCGCTGGAGACGCTGCGCGGGGCCGACGCCGCCTACAACGCCCAGGTCGTCAGGGATGTGTTCGCCGGGGCCACCGGACCAGTTCGGGATGCCGTGGTGCTGAACACCGGGATCGCACTTGCGCTCACTGTGCCGGACCGTGGCGAGCGCCCGGCCGACTTCATCGCAGCGCTCCAGACAGGGATGGACCGTGCAGGCGCAGCCATCGACGATGGAAGCGCCACGTCTGTGCTGCAGCGATGGGCGGACGCCACGCAGTCGTGACGCGGGGACTTCGTCTTGCCGGTCTGCCCCGAAGACGTCATGACCCTGGTCTCAGGCGTCGTCCAGACCGAGGCTGAAAGCGGCCTCGAGGTCGTGCTTGGAGTAGGTGCGGAACGCAATGTGGGTCTGGGTGAGCAGAACGCCGCTGACCTTGTTGAGCTGGTCGGCGATGACGTCGGCGAACTCCTCGTGCTGGTGCACGCGCACCATGGCGATGAGGTCGACGTCCCCGGTGACGGAGTAGACCTCGCTGACGCCGGGGATCTCGGCGATGGCGGCGGCGACCTCGGGAATTCGGTCGACTTCGGCGTTGATCAAGACGATGGCGGTGATCACGGCCCCACCCTAGCTGGCGGCATGAAGCGACGTGTGTGCTTCTGGCACCTGCGGCACCTGCGACGGCGTGGCCAGCGCCGCCACGACGGCGGGGCTGTATCGGCGGAGCCCAGTGCTGCCAGGCTCGTCGAACCCAACAACATCGCGGTGGTGCGCCGTGCCGTCCGGGTCCAGGGCGGCGTGGGCTGCGCCCGCCCCGTGCACCGGGCAGGTCCACTCTCCCTCAATGGCAATCAGTCGGACGCCGGCGGACTCCATCCAGCGCAGCACCTTTTCGGTCTCCTCAGCCGACGCCGAGGGGGCCGGGCCTGGGACGGGCTCGACGTGCTCGGAGCTTGCCGCCAGCGCCTCGACGTAGGGGCGAGGGTCTGCTCCCCGGGGGACCACGGTGGTGCCCGCGAGCCGGCCGTACCGGACGCAGATGATCTCCCACCCACCGGTTGGTGCCGGGCGTGCCGCGATGATCTCTGCGCTGTTGGCCAGCGGTGCCAGGCGTTGGGTCCGTGCGGCAGCCCGGACCAGGTGCAGCAGTCGGTCACGTACCGCGCCGGCGTCTTCGTAGCGTTGCTCACCTGAGAGGCCGCTCATTCGCTGGCACAGGGCACCGACCACCTCGCGGGCGTCACCGGCGATCATCTGGGCGGCCTGCTCGACCACGACGGCGTAGTCCTCGATGCTCTGGTTGCCCATGCAGGGGCCGCCACAGCGCCCCATCTCGGCGAGCACACAGCCAACCGATGTGCCGTTGGCCGGCAGGCGCCGGGTGCATTGACGCAGGGGAAGTACCTCGTGGACCGCGTCGATGGCTGACTCAGCCCCCAGGCGCGAGCTGAACGGACCGAAGTATCGGGCGCCGTCGTCCAGGACCGCCCGGACAATGCTCAGCCGCGGAAAGGGCTCGACGGTGAGCTTGACCCAGGGCGCCCGCTCAGGGTTCTTGGAACGGCGGTTGTAGCGCGGCCTGTGGTGGGCGATCAGGCGGAGCTCGCGGACCTGTGCCTCCAGCGTGGTCTCGCAGACAACTGGGGTCACGCTGGCTGCGACCCCGACCATCTCGGCCATTCTGCTGCGCTGTTCCGATGCCGTGAAGTAGGTACGAACCCGGCGGCGGATGTCCTGGGAGGTGCCGACATACAGGACGTGCCCCTGGCTGTCCTTGAACAGGTAGACGCCAGGGGCAGAAGGCAGACCCTCGGCGAGATGTCGCTTGCGGCGTTGGGCGGGGTTGACCCGTGAGGAGTATGTGCTGAGCTCTTCGAGAGTCACCACACCGAGGCTGCCCACTCTCGAGAGCAGTCCATGAAGAACGTCGACGGTTGCGCGAGCATCGTGCAGGGCACGGTGATCCGGGGTGGTCGCCGCGCCGAACAGCCGAGCCAGCGTGCCGAGCTTGCGGTTGGGTACCTCGTCCTTGCTGACCAGCTGTCGGGCCAGGTGCACGGTGTCGACGACTCGAAAGCCCGGCCAGGTGTGGCCGGTGTGGTCGGCGGCCGCCTTGAGGAAAGAGATGTCAAAGGGCGCGTTGTGGGCGACCAGCACGCTGTCGCGCGCGAACTCGAGAAAAGCGGGGAACACGCTGTCGATCCGGGGAGAGCTGGCCACCATCTGGTTGGTGATGCCGGTGAGGACCGAGATGAATGCCGGGATCGGCTCAGCCGGGTTGACCAGGGTCTGGAACTCGCCCAGCACCTCGCCACCCCGGACCTTGACCGCGCCGACCTCGGTGATGTGTGCACCGGAGGGGCTGCCGCCGGTCGTCTCAAGGTCGACGACGACAAAGGTGACGTCGGACAAAGGGGTGCCGAGCTCGTCGAGTGTGCCCTGCAAGCCCTTCATGTCAACGGACGTTAGGCGCTGCTGCCGACAGCGCCCGACAGGCGCGCTGTCGCACCCGGGAAAAGGGGTGGCGGGAGAAGGGCCAGAGGGCTGTCAGACCGTCGGCCTAGCGTTCGTGACAAGGCTCAGCACCGAGGCGAGCCCCCTACAAGGTGGATCAGGAGGGCCCTGTGATGATCGTCGACTGCACGACATGTCCTGTGCGAGGCCAGCGGTGTGACGACTGCGTTGTGACGGTGCTTCTTGCGCCTGCGTTGGCCGAGCTGCCCCTTGACGCAGCCGAACGCAGGGTGGTGTCGACCTTGGTCAACGCCGGTCTGGCCGGCGTCGAGGCAACCGCGGGGCTGTTCGCGCGGCATGAGCCCATGGACTTCGGGGAGCACTGGCAGTCTGCGGAGACCTGGGGTGCCGCCGGCGCTGTTGGCTGAGCCGAGCGCTTAGTCACCACTACGATGGCGCGATGACCAAGGCCAGGCGTGTCGCGGCGCTCGCGCTGTGCGCCGGACTGGTCGCAGTCCTCGCAGGGCAGCTGAACGGCAGTCTTGACCTGCGTTTCGGAAGCGCGCCGCAGGCCACTCACTCGGTGCCGAGAAGCGGTGACGGCAATCCCCCCGCCGCGTCGTCGGTGCCGACGGTGGACGAGCAGACGGCCCGTACGTCGGCCGCCCAGGATCTGCTGTCGGTCCGTGCGAAGGCCGTGAAGGCCAGGGACAAGGGCGCGTGGATGGCAACGGTGGACGCCCCCGGCTCGGCGTTCGGAGGGCGTCAGTCGGTGGCCTTCGACAACCTCGTCAAGCTCCCGCTCGGTCTGTTCTCCTATGACGCAGTGGAGCCGGGTCCCGCGCTCGCCTGGGCCCGGGTGGAACGGGTGGGGCCCGATGCGTGGGTGGCCCAGGCCAATGGCACCTACTCTCTGGCTGGCTATGACCGTGCGCCACGCTCCTTCGAGGCGACGTACACGTTCGTGCAACGTCCTGCAGGATGGCGCATTGCGGACGACACCGACGGCGCCACGCCATTGCAGATGTGGGACTTGCCGCGAATGACCGTGCTGCGGGGCCGGTCCGACATTGTCATCGGCAACGCCCCCGAGGCGCGGATGCGTGACTACATCGCGACTGCCGACTCAGCCGTTCGCCGGGTCACCGGAGTGTGGGGCACCGACTGGGATTCACACGTGGTCATCCTGACGCCGTCCACGATGGACGAGTTCGCCAAGCTGCTGTTGCGTACGAGCGATGACGGGCTCGATCAGGTGGCTGCGATCACCCAAGGTGTGGTCGACCCGGGTCAGCGGGCACAGGGGGACCGGATTGTCATCAACCCCAAGGCATTCACTGCGTTGCAGCCCCTCGGACGACGAGTGGTCATCACCCATGAGCTGACCCACGTGGCTGCCCGCTCGTCGACCACGAGACCGGTGCCGATCTGGCTGTCGGAGGGAATGGCCGACTATGTCGGATACTCCGGGCTCGGCCTTCCGCGTACCCGTGTTGCCGCCGAGCTGCTCGCCCTCGTGCGAGAGGGCAAAGGCCCGAGGGCTCTTCCCACCGAGGCCGACTTCGACCCGGCGAAGACCAAGATCGCGCCGTTCTACTCCGCGTCGTGGTTGGCTGTCTCCCGGCTGGTCGACCTCTACGGACAGCCCAGGGTCGTCGCGTTCTATCGGTCGATCGCCGGGGACCTGAACGTGGACCGGGCGGTCGAGTCGGACCCCGATGCCATTACGGCGCTGGCGTTCCCCAGGAGCTTCGGGGTCTCGGAGACCGCGTTCGTCACCGGCTGGCGGGACTACCTGGCGACACTCGCGAAGGGCTGAGGCAGGTGGAGGGAGACCGGCGCTCACTCCCTGGGGCCGGAGTACAACGCCTCAACCTCTGCTGAGTAGTCCTTCATCACGATGTTTCGCTTGAGCTTCAGCGATGGAGTCAGATAGCCGTTGTCCTCAGTGAAGTCGCCGGCAAGCATCGTGAACTTGCGAATCGACTCGGCCCTGCTGACCGCGAGGTTTGCGTCGTCGACAGCTCTCTGGACCTCGGCGAGCACAACCTTGTTGGTGCGGGCGGCCGCCACGGACAGACCCTGTAGCCCGTGGTTCTTGGCCCAGGAGGGGAACATCTCGGCGTCAAGGGTGATCAGGGCGCCGATGAAGGGCTTCTGGTCGCCCACCACGATGCACTGGGACACCAGAGGATGGGCGCGCAGGCGGTCCTCAAGGAACGCGGGGACGACGTTCTTGCCACCCGCGGTGATCAGCAGCTCCTTCTTGCGACCGGTGATCCTCAGGAACCCGTCGACATCCAGCTCTCCGATGTCGCCCGTGCGGAACCACCCGTCAACGATGGCGTCCTTGGTCGCGGTCTCGTTGTTGCGGTAGGCCGAGAAGACACCGTTGCCCTTGACCAGGATCTCGCCGTCGTCGGCGATCTGGATGGAGACGCCCGGCAGCGGCGGTCCGACGGTGCCGATCTTGATCATCTCGGGAGTATTGAGCGTGGCTGGCGCTGTGGTCTCGGTCAGTCCGTAGCCCTCGAGCACGGTGAGGCCGATGCCGCGGTAGAAGTGACCCAGGCGGGTGCCCAAAGGGGCGCCGCCTGAGATGGCATACGTGACCTTGCCTCCCATGGCGGCACGCAGCTTGCTGTAGACGAGCTTGTCGAACAACGCGTGTTTGGCTTTGAGCAGCGCACCCGGCTTGCCGTCATCGTGTGCCGTGCTCCAGGCGATAGCAGTCAGGGCTGCCGAAGCGAAGATCTTGCCCTTGCCCTCGGCGGTGGCCTTCTGCTCCGAGGAGTTGTAGATCTTCTCGAAGACGCGCGGCACCGACAAGATGAACGTGGGCGAGAAGGTGCCGAAGTCGGTCAGGAGGCTCTTGATGTCAGCTGTGTGCCCCATCCGAACGCCGGCCTGAACGCAGACGACCTCGACGAACCGGGCGAACACATGGGCGAGAGGAAGGAACAGCAGCGTTGATGCACCAGGGGCGGACACGACCACCTTCATCCGCTCCACGCTGTTCTCGGCCAGGGCCATGAAGTTGTCGTGGGTGAGCTGGCAGCCCTTGGGCCGGCCGGTCGTGCCTGACGTGTAGATGATCGTGGCGACGTCGCCGCGGCTGACCTGGCCACGTCGGATCTCAAGCGCCTCATCAGTGATCCCGAGGCCGGCGACCTTGAGCTCGTCCAGCCCCCCGGCGTCGATCTGCCACACGTGGCGCAGCTCGGGCTGGTCGGCTCGCACAGCGTTCAGGGCCCGGGCATGCGTCGGGGTCTCCAGGATCACGGCAGCACACCCGGCGTCACCGACGATCCAGCCGACCTGCTCGGCCGAGGACGTCTCATAGATCGGCACAGGGACCGCACCGGCGGTCCAAATCGCGAAGTCCACCAGGGTCCACTCGTAGCGTGTCTTGCTCATGATCGCGACGCGTTCCCCGACGCTGATCCCGGCTGCCATCAAACCTTTGGCCAAGGCCTGGACGTCAGCGAGGAACTCCGCGTTGGTGACGTCGACCCAGGTGCCCGAAGACGAGGTGGAGAATGCCACGTCGTGGGGCCGGGTGCGGCCGTTTCGGACAGGGAGGTCCGAGAGGTTGCCCGCGACCTGCGGTGCCACCAGCGGTGGAACGGTGATCTTCTTCAACGCAACGTCCTTCGAGACTTGATGATGTGCGCTCGCGAACGAGCTCGAGGATTCGAGGCACCGGCCTGCTGCCGAGTACGACCCCCGAGGCGGTATCGCCCAGGAGTGCTACCCCCAAGGCGGAATGATACCGAACGCCTGCGCCAGGGACTGCAGTCATGATGAACCTCACCGGTCCGCTGCGGGGCGCCGTCCGAGGGTGGGAGGAACGGGACCCGGCCGGCCGGCGTACATCTGGCGAGGTCGGAAGGCAGCCTTGGTAGCCTTCGCTCCATGGCCGATCGCACTGAGTCCAGCACCGTCATCAACGCCGCACCGGGTGCGGTGCTCGACGTCATTGCCGACTTCGAAAGCTATCCCGAGTGGGCGAGCGAGGTCAGGAAGGTCGCCGTGATCTCCGAGGACGGTGACGGGTGGGCGGATCAGGTCGAGTTCACGCTGGATGCCGGTGCCATCAAGGACACCTACGTCCTGGAGTACGACTGGGACGTGGCCGAAGACGGCACAGGGGTGGTCTCGTGGACTTTGGTCAGCGCCCAGGTGCTCAAGGCGCTGAACGGGTCATACACCCTCGAGGGCAGCGGCACCGGAACCATGGTCACCTACCGACTCTCAGTTGACGTCAAGATCCCCATGCTGGGCATGCTGAAACGCAAGGCCGAGAGGGTCATCATCGATACCGCGTTGAAGGCACTGAAGAAGCGGGTCGAGGCCTGAGTCGGGGCCCGGGCATCTCGTGAGAGTCGTTCTATTCACCGGCAAGGGCGGCGTCGGCAAGACAACGAGCGCTGCTGCGACCGCCGTACAAGCCGCCCGTCAGGGCATCAAGACCTTGGTCATGTCGACCGACGCGGCCCACTCACTCGGCGACGCGCTGGGTGTCGATCTGGCGACGGCGGCCGACAGCCCCGACCCGGTGGCCGACCCCGTGGTCGAGGTGGAACCCGGCCTGTATGCCCTGCAGCTGAGTGCCGCCCACAGCGTCCGGCGCTCCTGGCGGTCGGTGCAGGACTACCTCTTGACGGTGCTCAACAGCCTCGGTGTCGACCCCGTCGTGGCCGAGGAGATGACCGAGCTCCCTGGGTCGGATGAGATTGTCGCGCTGCTCGAGCTGCGAACGCAGGTCGAGTCGGGTCCCTGGGACCTCATCGTCGTCGACTGTGCACCCACCGCAGAGACGTTGCGGCTGCTGGCTCTGCCTGAGGCCCTGAGCTGGCACCTCGAGAGGCTGATGCCAGCGCAGCGAGGTCTCCTTCGAAGGTTGCAGCCGGCGGCCGCATCAGCAGTGGGGCTCCCGATGCCCGCGATGCAGGTCCTCGACTCCCTACGGCGTTGGCGCGAAGCCCTGCATGACATCCAGGCGATCCTCGCCGCCGAGAGCACATCCGTGCGGTTGGTCCTCACCCCCGAACGAGTGGTGATCGCCGAGTCACGACGGACGCTGACCTCCTTGCGGCTGTATGGGTTTGCCGTGGACCAGATCATGGTCAACAGAGTCCTCCCCGAGGCAGATCCGGAATCGAGCCAAGACACCTGGCTGGCGGGTTGGAACGAGGCCCAGCAGCGAGGCCTGTCCGAGGTCAGCCATTCCTTCGCGCCGTTGCCGATCGTGATCACTCCCTATCTGTCGCACGAGCCGGTGGGCGCAGACGCGCTCGCCGACCTTGCACAGGCGCGTACTGGTGAGATCCGCGATGTCCTGCTGACGGCGCCCGCTCATGGCATGACGGTGCAGCCCGAGGACGGGGGTTACCTCCTCACCTTGCCGCTGCCGCTGGTGACGGCTGCCCAGGTGGACCTCAAGCGACGCGATGACGAGCTGCTGGTGGCGGTGGGCGACCATCGCCGGGTGTTGTCGCTGCCCAGTGTGCTGCGACGGTGTGTCGTCACCGGCGCGACGGTGCGAGATGCCACCCTTCGCGTGCGCTTCGTTCCCGACGAGAAAGAGTGGCCCGTGAATGACTGACCAACCCCAGTCTGGGATCGGCACGGTCGCCGAGGAAGCAGCGCGGCTGATCTCGGCGATGGCCACGATGGCGCGCCCGAGCGCAGTCCCGAGCGAGGGCGCCGCCCACGACCCCAGCCCGTATGCCGGCGGGTCGGCTCACGGCGAGACGCCACCTCACGTCGGC
>JBDTMW010000051.1:0-10918 GCA_039934065.1 Actinomycetota bacterium
GATGGTACTGCACTGGTGACGGTGTGGGAGAGTAGGACGCCGCCGGACAAACATTGTGAAAGAGCCCCCACCGGCAACCCCGGCGAGGGCTCTTTTGCGTCCGCCGCACGCTTGCGAGAGTGAGCGAAGTGTCGGAGCATTGCAGAGACCCCCACAACGAATGGAGCCAGGCCCCGTGTCTGATGACCAGGTTGCCCGCCGCCCCCGCGATGACGGATCTGGCCGGGGCGATTCTCCCGGACGGCCCGGACGAGGTGGTGGGGATCGTCGTGGGTCGGCCACTGATGGCGAACGCCGTGGCGGACGTGCGGGGGACCGGCCGCGGCCAGAGGACCGCGGTTCGCCGGTCGCAGGGTCGCGTGGCGGCGATCGCGGCCGGGAGGTGAAGTACGACCGCGATTCCGGCGGTGGGGCTGATCGCGGCCCTCGCGGTGGGGCGGATCGCGCCGGTCAGAAGGGCGGCGCGATGCTGACACCAAAGACGCCGCGGTTGCCGGAGCCGGCCATCCCCGAGGATGTGACCGGATTCGAGCTGGATCGATCGGTCAAGAACCAGCTACGAACGCTGAGCAAGGAGAACGCGGTTGGCGTGGGGCAGCATCTCGTGATGGTGGCAGCTTTGCTCGACTCCGACATCGAGGCAGCCCAGGCGCACGCGGAGACCGCCGTGCGACGTGCGGGGCGGGTGCCTGCGGCTCGCGAGGCGTTAGGGCTGGTTCACTACCGCAAGGGGGAGTGGGCCAAGGCGTTGAGCGAGTTTCGCACTGCCCGGAGGTTGTCGGGCTCATCTCACATGCTGCCTTTCATGGTGGACGCCGAACGCGGCCTGGGTCGACATGAGCGGGCTCTTGATCTTGCAGCATCGCCGGAAGCGGCAAGCCTCAGTCAGGACGAACGCATCGAGCTCGCGATTGTCGTGTCCGGAATCCGACGTGATCTTGGCCAGTACGATGCCGCTGTTGTTGGACTGCAGCTACCGCAGCTCAATGCGGGTTCGCGCCATCCGTGGGCGGCGCGGCTGTTCTACGCCTACGCGGAGGCGTTGCTGGCAAAGGGCGACGAGGATGGCGCCCTGACCTGGTTCGGCCACGCTGCGCGCGCGGACCTCGAAGGTGAGACAGACGCCGAAGAACGGCTCGCGGAGCTCGACGGGATGGTGCTGACCGACCTGCTCGAAGGTGACGACGACTACGAAGACGACGAAGACGACGAAGACGACGAAGACGACGAAGACGACGACGACTACGAAGATGACGAAGACTGAGGCTGAGACCTCAACGACGACGGCACGGACGCACCTGATCGGCCGCAGATCCGCATTCGCGCACATGGGGAAGGGAGCGCCCCCCACCGTCCACAGACGACCGCGGCATCCGCATAAGCCCACAGCCGCACGGCGATCATGGTCATCATCAATCGACGATGGGATGACCATGGGGCGCAAGATCCAAGCGGCAGACGCCGTGGGTGCGAGCAGGCTGGGCGTCAACGAGGTCATCGTCTGTGGCCGGATCAGCGGCTCACCCGAGGACCGTGAGCTGCCCAGCGGAGACACCGTCGTGCAGTTGCGACTGGTGGTGCCCAGGACGGAATCACGTGCCAAAGCCGGGAGAGGGGGTGCGACTGTGGACACCATCGACGTGGCGTGCTGGACCAAAGCGTTGCAACGTAAGGCAGTTCGTCTCAAACCGGGTGACGTCGTGACCGTGCGTGGGGCTCTCCGTCGGCGATTCTGGCGTTCGCCAGGAGGACCGGCCAGCCGCTACGAGGTCGAGGCGTCGGGGTTGGACCGCTGCGTTGCCCCGCAGCCCTCAACGTAGCTGGCGGGGCCTCGCGTAGACAATGGCGTAGTGAGAGACATGGATTCAAGAGATGAGACACCCGGGGAGCTCATCGGCAGTGCCACCGGGCACCTGATTGACAGCTACGACGGCATCGTGTGCGACCTGGACGGTGTTGTGTACCGAGGTCGCCAAGCGATCGCGCATGCAGTGGAGGCCTTGTTAGCCGCACTTGCCGCCGGTGTGCTTGTTGTCTACGCGACCAACAACGCATCGCGGACGCCGGCCGAGGTCGCCGACCATCTCAGCGCGCTCGGCCTGCCGGGACCCGCAGAACGCTTTGTGACAAGTGCCCAGGCGGCCGCGCGCCTGGTGGCCAGACGATTCCAGGTCGGGTCCCGGGTCTTGGCAGTTGGCGGGCCAGGGGTCGCCTTGGCTCTCACGGAAGTGGGGCTTGTCCCCGTGTCGCCTCAGTCGATTCCATCCGGTGAGCCGGTCGAAGCGGTGGTGCAGGGTTACGGCGCCCACGTCGGCTGGGCCGATCTCGCGGAAGTCGCGTATGCCGTGCAGGCTGGTGCCTTCTGGGTGGCGACGAACATCGACAGCACCCTCCCGACCGATAGGGGTCTGGCGCCCGGTAACGGCGCTCTCGTCGCCGCGGTCCGTTCAGCAGTTGTCGTGGATCCAGTCGTCGTGGGCAAGCCGAACACCCCGCTGTATGAGCTGAGCGCCTCAGTCCTGGGCACCGACATCGTCCGCACGCTGGCGATCGGAGATCGCCTTGATACCGACATCATGGGGGCGACTGCGGCTGGGATGGACTCGCTGTTTGTCCTCGGGGGTGTTCACGGCTGGTCTGACCTGGCCCTCGTCGAGCCGGCGACTCGTCCTCGCTATGTGGCGACCGACCTTCGTTCGTTGCACTCGGTCTACGTCGATGCGGAACAACACGGGACTGACAACTCTCGGTGGACGTGCGGAGAGGCGTCGGCCTGGGTTTCGGCGGCCGGCGAGCTGACGCTCGGCCCGGGTGGTGCGATCAATGAACGGCTGCGCGTCGCTCTGAGAGCCGTCTGGGACGCACACGACGTTCAGGGTTCGATGATCGATCCGCTGGGCGGCGACGGGGCAGAGCTGTCGCGCGAGCTTGACCTGGCTGTGGGGCTGGAGCGCTGACCCAGATTCGGTGATGATGAAATCCGGCCATGCTGGTCTTCCCGGTGGTGGACAACACGGTCGGCTGCTGGGCAGTAGCGTGGTGACCACCGCCATCTTGAGGAGGAAGAATGAGTTTTGAATCAATTCGGGGTTATGTCCAGCTCGCATCTGGGCTGGGGGAGCTCACCCGTGCACGTGCCACGGAGGCTGCGCAAGGCCTGCTGTCGCTTTCGGGAGTTGGAGCCACGACCGGCAAGCTAACCGTGCAGGTGACGGCGCTGGCCGAGGAGCTGTTGGCCGCCGCCACAGCCAATCGTGAGCATCTCACCCAGCTCGTTCGCAACGAGGTGGACGCCGCGGTGACCCGTCTCGGGCTCGTGCCGGCGGAGAAGCTCGATGAGTCGCGGGCAGAAGCGGCCCGTCTACGTGCCGAAGTTGCCGCCCTGCGATCGACCTCGAGGCCTTCGAGGACAGGGAATGCCGCCCGGAAGACTACGACGAAGAAGACGGGGCCGGTCGTCCGGAAGACCGCAGCGACGCAGACTGCGGCCAAGAGGGCCGGGACTGGCGTTCGGAAGACCGCGGTCAAGAAGACCGCGGTCAAGAAGTCCGCGGTCAAGAAGTCCGCGGTCAAGAAGAACACAGCCAAGACGCCGGCTGTGCGCCGGTCGGCGGTCACCACAGGTCGCAAACCTGAGGGAACGTGAGCGATATCCAGATGACAGGCACCCCTGAGGAACGACATTGACAGGCAGCGAGGGGGTTCGGCAGATGGATGACCGCGAGAGCGAAACGCTGACGGCCCCGGCATCCACGGCCGCACGTGAGCCCACCGGCGACGAGGCCGTCGACGATGTGCTCGGGCAGCTGGATGCAGCGATCGACGAGCCTTTGGACTCGCAGATTGAGGCGGGTGAGCATGTGCAGCAGGTCTTGCAGGCGCGACTTGCCGATCTCGACAAGGAGTGAGCAAGTCCACCCGCCGCCTCGACGTCGAGCTGGTTTCACGGGGTCTGGCCCGTTCCAGGGGCCAGGCTAGTGAGCTCGTGAAGGCAGGTTCGGTCCTGCTTGACGGGTCCCCGGCCACGAAGGTCTCGACACCGGTCGGTGCCGAGCAGAGCCTCGAGCTTTCGCCCGGGGTCGAGGGCTGGGTAAGCCGATCGGCACACAAGCTGGCTGCGGCACTGGAGTCGTTCGGAGATGGCGGGCTCCGGGTTGCGGGCAAGCGATGCTTCGATGTCGGGGCCTGCACCGGCGGATTCACGCAGGTCCTGTTGCGAGCGGGTGCGCGCGAGGTCGTGGCCATCGACGTGGGGCACGGCCAGCTGGCCGAGGAGATAGCGCGCGACCCTCGCGTCGTCGAACGCTCCGGCACCAACATCCGCGACGCCCGCGCTGGCGAACTCGGGGGTTCCGCCGAACTGCTCGTCGCCGATCTCAGCTTCATCTCGCTGCGACTCGTCCTGGGCGTCCTGCGCGACCTCGTCGAGCCGGCAGGTGACCTCGTGCTCCTGGTCAAACCGCAGTTCGAGGTGGGGCGAGAACGGCTTGGCAAGGGGGGCATCGTCCGGTCGGCCCATAACCGGGCGATGGTCATCGGAGAGGTCGTGGCCGAGGCAAGAACCGTCGGGCTGACCGTCAAGGCTTTGCGCGGTAGCCCCATCCGGGGTGCGAACGGTAACTCGGAGTACCTACTGTGGTTGACACGTCGCCCCGACGAGGGGCTGACCACGGCGCAGGTCACCGAACTGGCCGCCATCTTGTCCACGGAGGCACCCACATGACACGCCGGATCCTGCTCGTTGCCCACCCGCGACGGATCGAGGCCCAGAAGTTCGCTGGAGATGTCGCCGACCGCCTTCATGCGGCAGGTCTCGAGGTCGCACTGCTGCCCGACGCGGCTGAGGCGATCATCCTGGGTGGCAGTCCGAACGTTGTGACTGCCGACCCCGCCGACCCTGCCCGGGGCTGCGAGCTCGTCTGTGTGCTCGGAGGCGATGGCGCGATCCTGCGTGGTGCCGCGCTGTCGAGGGGAACCGATGCCCCGCTGCTCGGGATCAATCTGGGACACGTGGGATTCCTGGCTGAGGCTGAGCGCGAGAAGCTCGGGGAGACCGTGGAGCGCATCGTCGCCCGGGACTATGCGGTAGAAGAACGGATGACGCTGGAGGTCACAGCCACCCACGAAGGGGAGATGATCGCCCAGAGCTGGGCATTGAACGAGGTCACGGTCGAGAAGGCCGCACGCGAACGAATGCTCGAGGTCATCCTCGAGATCGACGGGCGACCATTGTCCACCTGGGGCTGCGACGGGGTCGTGATAGCCACACCGACCGGCTCCACGGCATACGCTTTCTCCGCCGGTGGCCCCGTGGTGTGGCCTGACGTCGAGGCGTTGATGGTCGTCCCGATCTCGGCCCACGCGCTGTTTGCGCGTCCGCTGGTCATCGGGCCCAGGTCCGCCTTGGCCGTCGAGCTTGTCGCGGCCACAGACGGCACAGCTGTCATGTGGTGTGACGGCTCGCGCACGGTCGAGCTGCCGGCAGGCGCACGCATCGATGTCTGTCAGAGCGAGACTCCGGTGCGTCTGGCGCGGCTGAGCGCCTGGCCGTTCGCCGATCGGCTGGTGGCCAAGTTCGACCTCTCCGTGGACGGCTGGCGGGGCGGGTCCCGGCGCAACAACAGTGGTTCCGGCCCGGCTGAGCACGCCTGACACTCGCGATCCGTAGGCTGTCGCCATGCTTCGCGAGATCCGGATCCAGAACCTCGGCGTCATTGATGACGCGGTGCTGGAGCTGTCGGCCGGGCTGAACGTGGTCACTGGTGAGACCGGCGCAGGTAAGACCATGGTCGTCTCAGGTCTTGGCCTGCTCCTCGGCGCGCGGGCCGATGCTGGTCTGGTGCGGACGGGCACCATCAGGGCCGTCATCGAAGGTGTGATCCAGGTGGGTCCGGAACACCCGGCCACGCTCCGGGCCATCGAGGCCGGCGGCGACGTCGAGGACGACCTGATCCTTGCCAGGACGGTGTCGGCAGAGGGTCGTTCGAGGGCGCACGTCGGCGGCCGGACCGCGCCGATCAGTGTGTTGGGGGAGCTCGGTGAGCTGTTGGTGGCCGTTCATGGTCAGTCCGACCAGTGGCGGCTGCGTCAGCCGGAGCAGCATCGGGTCGTTCTGGACCGCTTCGCCGGTGAGTCCGTAGCGGAGCCGTTTGGGCGGTATGCCGCCCTGTATGACGAGCTGCAAGAGGTCGGCGTCGAGCTCCGGGCGCTGCGCGGACTGGCCCGCGACAGAGCGCGCGAGGTAGATCTGCTCAGGGCGGGTCTTGAAGAGATAGAGGCAGTAGACCCGCGGCCCGGCGAGGACCTCGAGCTACGGGCCGAGGATGAGAGACTGGCGCATGCCGATGGCCTTCGAGCCAGCGCGGGTCAGGCACACGCGCTGCTGACCGGCGACCAGGACAGTCTCTATCTGGGGGCAGGCGAGGCCGACATCGCGAACACCGGCGACGTTGGCGGCCAGCTGGCGACGGCACGGGTGGCGCTGGCACCGATGACCGCCCACGATCCCGCTTTGGCCGACCTCGACCGTCGCCTGCAGGAGCTGGGCTATCTGGCTGCGGACCTGGGTGTTGACCTGGCGGCATACCTGTCCGGCACCGACGTCGACCCGGCCAGGCTGGCCTGGGTCCAGACCCGACGAGCAGAGCTGGCGCGGCTTCAGCGCAAGTACGGCGAGACAGTCGATGACGTCCTGGCCTGGGGCAAGGAGTCCGCCGCCCGGCTGGCCGAGCTCGAAGGGGCCGATGACCGGGCCGACCTGCTCCAGATCCGGCTCGACGCGTTGCGCGCGGACCTGACGACCTGCGCCGGCGAGCTGAGCGATGCCAGACAGGTGGCGGCAACTGATTTCGGAGCCCGGGTCACGACCGAGCTCTCTCACCTGGCGATGGGCAAGGCGGTCGTGCAGGTCGATGTTGTGCGTCGTCCGGACCCCGACGGGCTGTCCCTGGCAGCCGACCCTGAGCCGGTGCGGTTCAGCCGTCACGGAGTCGATGATGTCGAAATCCTGCTGGCGGCCAACCCTGGTGCCCCCTCACGCAGTATCGCCAAGGCTGCCTCGGGGGGCGAGCTCTCGCGGGTCATGTTGGCTCTCGAGGTCGTCACCAGCGCCGGAGATGTTCCCACCTTCGTCTTCGACGAGGTGGATGCCGGGGTCGGCGGCAAGGCGGCCCTGGACGTAGGCGCCCGGCTGGCCGCCCTGGCTCTCTCGGCTCAGGTCATTGTCGTGACCCACCTGGCCCAGGTCGCCGCCTACGCAGACCGTCATCTCGTCGTGCGCAAGACCGATGACGGGCACATCACCGCCAGCGGGGTGGTGGTCGTCACCGGTGAGGAGCGGCTCAGAGAGCTTGCCCGGATGATGGGCGGGGTCGAGGACTCCGACGTGGCCATGGAGCATGCCAAGGAGCTTCTCGGCCAGGCGTCGACGAAGCGAGCGGACGCGGCGGCGGCAGTCCTTGGAAGGTGACAGCAACAACCTCTCACGGCAGGACGACGGCGGTGCCCCGAAGGTAATAGCGGCGATCGGCCGCGACGCGATCCGGTCACGAGTTGGTCCTTTGCTCATGGGTGCGGATGGACGCAGGGTCTGCACGTGACACGATGGGCGACGATGTTCAAGATCCTGCGCCGACGTGCCCCACGGGAACCGGATCTGCCCGGTGTCCGGGGGGCTGTGCGCATTGACGCGCGCACCAAGCGGCTGACCAAACGACTCAAGTCCGGCGACATCGCGGTCATCGACCATCAGGACATCGACAGGGTCAGCGCTGAGGCTCTGCTTGCCTGCAAGCCGGCGGCAGTGATCAACGCCGCATCGTCGATCACCGGGCGCTACCCAAACCTTGGGCCAAAGATCCTGGTGGATGCAGGGGTGCCGCTGGTCGACAGCGTCGGCAAGGACGTGATGCTCGAGCTGAAAGATGGGCAGGGCGCGCGTCTGGACGGCGACACCCTGTACATCGGCGATGTCGTCGTGGCCAAGGGAACTCTCTTCGACGGCGACATCATCGAGGCCGCCATGACCGAAGCGCGGGCCGGGCTTGCGGTCCAGCTCGAGGCGTTCGCGGCCAACACGATGGAGTACCTCCGGCGCGAACGCGAGCTGTTGCTCGATGGAGTCGGGGTTCCTGACATCGCCACGGTCCTGGAAGGCCGTCATGCCCTCGTGGTGGTTCGGGGTTATCACTACAAGAACGACCTGCAGACGCTGCGGTCCTATATCCGTGAGTATCGACCCATCCTGATCGGCGTCGACGGCGGCGCCGATGCGCTGCTCGAAGCGGGGCACCGTCCGCACCTCATTGTCGGAGACATGGACTCGGTGTCGGACGCCACACTTCGGTGCGGTGCGGAAATCGTGGTGCATGCGTATCGCGACGGTCGCGCGCCCGGGCTGGAACGGGTCCGCAAGCTGGGCCTCGATGCGGTCGTCTTTCCTGCAACGGGTACGAGCGAAGACGTCGCCATGTTGCTGGCGGATGACAAGGGGGCTTCGCTCATCGTCACGGTCGGCACACACGCCACGCTGATCGAGTTTCTCGACAAGGGACGCTCGGGCATGGCCAGCACGTTCCTGACCAGGCTGCGGGTGGGCGGCAAGCTCGTGGACGCAAAAGGCGTCAGCCGGCTCTATCGCTCACGCATTTCAAACCTTTCCCTGGGTGTGATGCTGTTTGTCGGCCTCTTCGCACTCATTGTCGCTATGGCCTCGACCCCCGGCGGCACCACCATGCTCCAGCTGGTGGCTGCCCAATGGGATGACACGTGGTCCTCGATCGTGGGGTTGTTCAGATGATTGACTTCCGTTATCACCTCGTCTCCATCGTCTCGATCTTCCTGGCGCTCGCGGTCGGGATCGTCCTCGGGGCCGGGCCGCTCAAGGGCGACCTCGGCACCCGTCTCACTCAGGAGACGAACGCGCTGCGAGCCGACAAGACGCAGCTGCGCACGGAGCTCGACGCCGAGCAGAGAGGCACCGCGGCGCGCGACTCCTTCTCCGACTCCATCGCTCCGGCCATCATGAAGAACCAGCTGACCGGCAAGACCGTTGCACTTGTCCTCGCACCGGGAGCGGACTCCGATCTCGTCAAGAAGACAACTGCTTCGCTGGTAGCTGCCGGCGCCAAGGTGGGATCGACGATCACCTTGACCGACGCTTGGGCGGATCCGGCCAAAAGAACCTTCCGAAACACTCTGGCCAGCCAGCTGGCCGATCAGGTCAAGGCCCCGCTTACGGCCAGCACCCCAGACCAGCTCGCGGCCACGGTTCTGGCCCGCGCGATCCTGGGCGGCACGGATCAGACAACACAACGGTTGGATCCCGCGGTCAGCGCAGCACTGGACGGTCTGAAGGCGGGCGATCTCGTCACTGTGTCACCTGACCAGATCGTCCCCGCCTCAAGCGCGGTCTTCATCGGAGGACCGGTGAAGGGCTCCACCCAGCCGGACACCGACTCCCGGCTTGCTGACTATGTCCAGCTCGTTCGCGCGCTGGATGCCGCCGGGGCGGGTGCCGTTGTCATCAACCTGCCCAACCCGGCCAACCGGACGATATCGGCAGACGTGGTGGCCGCGGTCCGCAAGGACGGCGATGCCGCCAAGGTGGTTTCGACGGTCGATGACGGAGACCTGTCCATGGGACAGGCCACGTTGGTCCTGGCGCTGGCAGAGCAGTACTCAGGGGGCAGCGGTCAGTACGGCCTGGCCGCCGACGCCAAGGCGATCGTGCCGGACATCGCTGCCCTGCGATGACTCGGATGCGACGGGTGAGCAGCCGAAACACCCCGAGCAGCATTAGCACCTCCCACGCCTCCAGCGCTGTGGGTGCCTTGTTCGTTGGTGCTGTCGCATCGCGGGTCGCGGTGACGTTCCTGAAAAGGCACCCACCGGGGGGTGTCGAACGGTGGACCCGCTCGAACTACGCTGGCCGCCCCGTTACCTTGCTCGAAGGCCCTGCGTATGCCGTGGGTGTTGTCGCCGGCGCCCTCTCCGCAGGTGCTGGTGCACCCGTGGTGCTGGCGGGCCTGGGGGCCGGTGTCTGCGGAATACTCGATGACTTGGCGGGCGACAGCTCCAGCAAGGGCCTCGGCGGCCATCTTGCCGCTGCGCGACGTGGTGAGCTCACGACCGGAGCCGTCAAGGTCGCGGGGCTGGGTGTCACCGGGCTGATGGCCGCATGGACCGCCGACCGATCGCGGGAACGTGCCGGCAGTGGGGCCACCGGGCCGTTGGCCACGCTCGTGGGCGGCGCTGTCATCGCGGGGTCGGCCAACATCGTCAATCTCCTGGACCTGCGCCCCGGGAGGGCGTTGAAGGTCGTTCTGCTGCTGGCCATGCCACTGGTCGCCGGCGGTCGCGGAGCCGCCCCCGTCTCAACGGCCACCGCCGCGGCCACGGTGGGGGGCGCGTTGGCGGCTTTTCCCGATGACCTGGCCGGCCGGAGCATGCTCGGCGACACAGGTGCCAACAGCGCAGGTGCCTTGATCGGAACCGCGCTGGTGGCACGCACGCAACTGCGTGGTCGGCTCCTCGCCCTGGCTGCGGTGACGATTCTGACGCTCGCCTCTGAGCGGGTCAGCTTCACCAAAGTGATCGAGTCGTCGCCCGTCTTGAGCCGGTTCGACGCGCTCGGCCGCCCACAGCCGTCGTTCCGCGGCGACCCTGTCACGTGATGGTTCGTACGTGATGAGCCAAGACTCGCCCTCGCCGCGGGCGGGGATGGTCGGCAGAGCGGCTCCTGGGTTGATCGCGGCCGCTGGACTCATTGCGGTGGTCACCCTGGCGGCGAGGGTCTTCGGGTTCGGTCGTTGGCTGGTGTTCTCCCAGAGCGTGGGCGCCACGTGCGTCGGCAGTGTCTATCAGGCGGCGAACCAGCTGCCGAACGTCATCTTCGAGGTGGCGGCGGGCGGGGCTCTGG
>JBDTMW010000052.1:0-10903 GCA_039934065.1 Actinomycetota bacterium
CCGAGTCGTAGGGCACGTTGAGCCACTTGTGCGCGTCGCACCCCCAGGAGTCGGCTAGGTCGACGCCATCAGTGAGGTGACTCGTCGCGGGACTGGCCGACGCCCACAGTCCGAACGCGCCGTCGACGTGCGCCCAGCCGCTGTGGGAGTGAACGACCTCGCAGGCGGCGCGCAGGTCGTCGCACGCCCCAGTGTTCACGTTGCCGGCTTGCAGGCACACGATCGTCGGTCCCTTCGGACCCACAGCCAACACCTGAGCCAGGTGGCTGACGTCGATCGCACCGTTGCCATCCGCGCGTACCGTCTCAACGATGTCCGAACCCAGACCGAGCAGGCGCAGCGACCGGTCGATGGTGGCGTGCCGCTCCTCGCTGGCGACGACTCGCAAGCTCGGCGCGCCCTGGAGCCCTCGACGCTCCACGTCCCACCCCGCCTCGGCAAGCACGTGGTGACGCGCCGCCGTCAGTCCAACTGTGTTCGCGGCTTGGGCCCCGGTCACGAAGCCGACCGACGCAGACGTGGGGATGCCGAGCAGTTCCTTCAGCCAGCCTCCGGCAGCCTCCTCGGCGGCGGACGCCGCTGGGGCGAGGGCCGTATTGAACGCGCACTGGTCCCATCCCACCGCGAGCATGTCCGCAGCGGTCGCAGCGGGCAGCGCCCCACCCACGACGAACCCGAAGAACCGCGGTCCAGGGGTCGCCATCAGACCCGGCCGGGCAGCCGCGACGAGTTCCTCAATCACCTGGGCTGCGGGAGAAGGGCCTTGTGGCAATGGCGTCGCAAACCCTCGACGCACTTGCTCGAGGTCGCCGCTGATGCTCACTGGCCGTTTGGAGAGCGACTCTCGAAATGCCGTGACCTCGTCGGCGACACGGTGCAGCAGTTGGTTCAGCTCTTCCATGTCCTGACTGTAGGCGAGCCCGGGGCCGTCCAGACGGGAGCCGATGCAGGTGAGGTGCTGCCTCGGCGCGCTTCGGCCGTACGTGCGGCCAGACGTGGGACTGACCTCGGGCGCCGGAGAATGGCCACCCCCTAGGTGTCGTGGCCACGTTCGAGTGGGTCCTTCTCGCTCTCTGGGTGTGGGCTCCAGGGGTCGACGCGATGCCTGCTGGGGCGCGCTCGTGAGATCGCCGGGAGCCGACAGGGTGATCGACTACGCCCAGGAAGTCCGTCCCGCATCGAGGATCCTCACCTGGGACGCGATCTCTGGTCCAGTGGTGACTCCGACTACGTCATCTCCCGTGCGCTGCTCGCGGGTGCGAATCCCGTCGTGGCTACCACACGGATCCCCGTCCTGTTCGTAGGGCGGGGATCGTTCATGGCGCCGGCGTCAGGTCTGCTGGCTGGCCCGCTGCAGGATCTCGGTGAGCTTGTTGGCGCCGGCGACGACGGTCGCAGCATGCAGGCGACCCGGCTGACGCGAGACGCGCTCGATCGCACCCGAGATGGAGACCGCTGCCACGACACGACCCGACGGGCTGCGAACGGGCGCGGAGACGGAGGCGACGCCGAACTCGCGTTCGCTCACGCTCTGGGCCCACCCGCGGCGGCGGACACCCGACAGGGTCGTGGGGTTGAACTTCGCGCCCTGCAGCCCGCGGTGCATGCGGTCGGGCTCCTCCCAGGCGAGCAGGACCTGTGCCGCAGAACCGGCGAGCATGGACAGGCTGGCACCGACGGGAATCGAGTCGCGCAGACCCATGGGGCGCTCGGCGGCCGCCACGCAGATGCGCTGGTCGCCCTGGCGGCGGAAGAGCTGAGCGCTCTCGTGGGTGTGGTCGCGCAGGGCACCCAGCACGGGGCCCGCAGCAGCAAGAAGCCGGTCCTCGCCCGCGGCTGAGGCGAGCTCGGCGAGACGGGGACCGAGCACGAATCGACCTTGCATGTCTCGTGCCACGAGGCGGTGGTGCTCAAGGGCCACGGCGAGACGATGCGCCGTTGGACGGGCGAGCCCGGTCGCGCCGACGAGCTGGGCCAGGGTCGACGGCCCGGCTTCGAGCGCGCCCAGAACGATGGCCGCCTTGTCAAGAACGCCGACTCCGCTAGAGTTGTCCATTGCATGATATTGCCGTCTCAGAGCCTGAGACGCAAGTTCAATCCCGGAAAATCTGAGCGAGCCTCCTCTAAGCGGGGGTCGCCAGGACCAGATCCGTTCTGCATCACGTAAGGAGTGACTCATGGCAGGCACGCTGGCCGAGAAGGTGTGGAATGCCCATGTGGTGCGGCGGGCCGAAGGCGAGCCCGACCTGCTCTACATCGACCTCCACCTGCTGCACGAGGTGACCAGCCCCCAGGCGTTCGACGGTCTTCGACTGGCCGATCGTGCGGTCCGCCGTCCCGACCTGACCCTGGCCACCGAGGATCACAACGTCCCGACGACTCCCGGGCCCATCACAGATCTGGTGAGCAAAGCGCAGGTCGAGACTCTGCGAAAGAACTGCGCCGAGTTTGGCGTCAAGCTCTTTCCGATGGGTGATATCGACCAGGGCATCGTCCACGTCGTCAGCCCTCAGCTCGGTCTGACCCAGCCGGGCATGACCATCGTCTGCGGCGACAGTCACACGTCCACCCATGGCGCCTTCGGGGCCTTGGCGTTCGGTATCGGCACCAGCGAGGTCGAGCATGTCCTGGCCACGCAGACCTTGCCGCTAAAGCCGTTTCAGACCCTTGCCGTCACAGTCGATGGTGAGCTGGCGGAGGGCGTGACAGCCAAGGACATCGTCCTGGCCGTCATCGCGGAGATAGGCACCGGCGGCGGCCAGGGCTACGTCATCGAGTTCCGGGGCACTACGATCCGGGCGCTCTCGATGGAGTCGCGGATGACGGTGTGCAACATGTCGATCGAGGCGGGCGCGCGTGCGGGCATGATCGCTCCGGACCAGATCACCTTCGAGTACCTGAAGGGCCGTCCGCACGCTCCAACCGGTGCCGACTGGGACGACGCGCTGGCGCAGTGGTCAACCCTTCGCAGCGACGACGACGCTCTCTTTGACGCCGAGATCCGCCTGGACGCCGCCGGGCTGGCACCGTTTGTCACGTGGGGCACCAACCCGGGCCAGGGTCTGCCCCTTTCCGGCAGCGTCCCCGACCCCGAGTCCTTCAGCAACGAGTCCGACCAGGCCAACGCCAGGAGGGCCCTGGACTATATGGGTCTGACCGCGGGCACCCCACTGAAGGAGATTCAGGTCGACACCGTGTTCGTGGGCTCCTGTACCAACGGCCGGATCGAGGATCTGCGCGCTGCGGCTGCGGTGATCAAGGGCCACAGGGTGGCTCAGGGCGTGCGGATGCTTGTTGTTCCCGGCTCGACAAAGGTGCGTCTGCAGGCCGAGGCCGAGGGCCTGGACAAGGTGTTCAGCGACGCGGGCGCCGAATGGCGTCTCGCCGGATGCTCGATGTGTCTGGGTATGAACCCCGACCAGCTGGCGCCGGGGGAGCGCAGCGCGTCAACGTCGAACCGCAACTTCGAGGGTCGCCAGGGCAAGGGTGGTCGCACCCACCTGGTCAGCCCACTCGTGGCAGCAGCCACCGCAGTGCGCGGCACGCTGTCCAGTCCCGCCGATCTCTGAACCAGACCTGACCAGATCACGAACCAGACACGGACCAGAACCGAGGAGCCATGGACAAGTTCACTACCCACACCGGTGTCGGTGTGCCACTGCGCCGCGGCAACGTCGATACGGACCAGATCATCCCTGCGGAGTACCTCAAGCGGGTCACCCGCACCGGATTCGAGGACGGCCTCTTTGCGGCATGGCGCAAGGACCCGGCATTTGTCCTCAACAACCCGATGTATGACGGCGGGTCGGTGTTGGTTGCCGGCCCAGACTTCGGGACGGGGTCCTCGCGAGAGCATGCGGTGTGGGCCCTGATGAACTTCGGGTTCAGGGTTGTCATCTCGTCGCGGTTCGCGGACATATTCTGTGGCAACAGCGGCAAGGCGGGACTACTCACGGCTCACGCGAACCAGGACGATGTCGAGCTCATCTGGAAGCTGCTCGAGAGTGAGCCGGGGGCCGAGATCACCGTGGACCTTGAGCGAAAGACCATTTCCGCCAAAGGCATCGCGGCGACCTTCCAGGTGGATGACTACACCCGCTGGCGGTTGCTCGAGGGGCTGGACGACATCAGCCTGACCCTTCGTCACGAGGCCCAGGTGACTGCTTTCGAGGTGACGCGGCCACGCTACAAGCCGACGACGATCGACGCCTGACACCTGGATTGGGCGCTGTGTCGGCGCCGGCAGCACTTTTCTGCAGAAAGCTGTCCTGCCCCCTTCAGGCACCCCGCGGCGTCTTCTCACTCGCCAGGGACACGGTCTCCAAGACCGGTGTGGCGTGTTCGCCCCTCCGCCTCATGCTCCGAATAGTGTTGCGAATAAGGAAGATTCACAAATGACTCGATGACCTCGCGTCACAGTCCTCTATGGCTGACTGTTCTGAGAAAGCGGCTCACGGCGCGGTTTATGGCGACTCTGGAACGACCAAAGACGTTGCGACACAACGATTCCAATGGGCGTGGTGGTGGACTCCGGGTGTTTGTGCCTCTAACGTCATTGACAAGTCGGGCACTGGCCCGGCTGCCCAAAACCGTCGGGCAAGGGGCCCGGCGAACAAATTCCTCTGGAGGGGAAGACGTGAACAAGGGACAACTGATCGATGCCCTCGAGGCTCGTCTCGGCGGCAAGAAGGCTGCGGCCGAAGCGGTCGAAGCAATACTCGACGTCATCATCCGAGAGGTCGCCAAGGGCGGAAAGGTCGGCATCACCGGCTTTGGCACATTCGAGCGTGTGCTTCGCGCGGCGCGGATCGGGCGCAACCCGCGTACTGGCGCGAGCGTGAAGATCAAGAAGACATCTGTCCCGAAGTTCAAGGCCGGCACCAAGTTCCGCAACGTGGTGGCCGACCCGCGTCAGCTCCCGAAGACGGCTGCGGCTGGTGGGCGGGCTGCTCCAGCAAAAGCTGCAGTAAAGAAGGCCGCGGTCAAGAAGGCCGCTCCAACCAAGAAGGTGGCGGTGAAGAAGGTGGCTGTCAAGAAGGCTGTTGTGAAGAAGGCTGTTGTGAAGAAGGCTGCTCCGGCCAAGAAGGTGGCTGTCAAGAAGGTCGCCGCCAAGAAGGTCGGTGTCAAGAAGGCTGCTGTGAAGAAGGCCGCTGTGAAGAAGGCCGCGCCGGCCAAGAAGGTGGCTGTCAAGAAGGTGGCTGCCAGGAAGGCTGCCGTGAAGAAGGCCGCTCCGGCCAAGAAGACCGCCAAGAAGGCTGCTGTGAAGAAGGTCGCGGCCAAGAAGACCGCCAAGAAGGCCTGACGCTCGACGTATCTGCTAGGAAGGGCCGGCACCTGTTGGTGCCGGCCCTTCGCGTGCGATGTGTGGCTGTGCCAGTCAGCGGATGGGCTCACCGACACCGATGCCGACAATCCAGAGTCGGGTCAGTGCTGTTTCGGACATCTGGATGCTGACCCGCTGGCCGGGGCGCAGGAGGCGCAGGCCGCTGGCGTCCAGGATGTTGCCTTCAAAGGGAATCTCACGGCCATCGTCAAGCAGCACACTGCCTGAGCCGCTCTCATCGTCGTACCTGTGAACACTGGCTTGCATGGGAGCAGCCTAGTCCCGGGCCTGGCTCAGTACGGCCGCGGTATGCGTGCCGACCCCGATTGCCAATGCCTGATGGAGCGACTCGTCGTCGTCCACGTCGGTACGCAGGGAGGGCAGGTCCAGATCCAGCCGCCTACAGAGGAGCCCGTGCTTGCGTGCCGAGTCAAAGCCAAAACGCGGATGAAGATCATCTGTGGACAACGCGCTGAGCAGAACCGTCCCTGCACCGGAGGCATCCGGGACAAAGGCGCGTGGGTGCAGCGAACATTCCCACAGTGCGCGCGCCAGGTCCCCCGGGCTCAACGCGGGTATGTCCCCGAGCAGGACAGCCGTCGGACCCGGGCCCATCACCCGCTGCACGTACTCGATCCCGTGGCGGATCGCGGGGTTCAGACCGTGGCCCGGATCGGCTACGACGGTTCCACCCTGATCTCGCACGAACGTCTCAGTGAGATCGTCTGAGGTCACGACGACCACGTGGTCCGGCGGTATACCGGCGACAGCCGCCGTGATCGTGTCGAGAGCGAACGCGTGCGCCAGATCGGCCCGATTCACCCCTGCGGGCGGCTGCAGACGGGTCTTGGCTGACAGCTGGCCCTTGACCGGGACGATCAGCCGCCAGTGGTGGATATTGAGGGAACACATTGGGCTGATCGTGTCAGCATCGGAGTGCTCGTCTCGACATCGCCCCCTCCTGCGACGAAGATGACGGCCAGCCGGGTCGCCTTAGTGTGGACGATGACAGTCAAGACCAGACAGAACGGAGCTTCGGTGCGTCGAACTCGACCAGATCGGCGCCTGCCGAGGTCCTACCGTGGCCTTGCGACCCTCGTGCGTGCGGTGGTGGTGCTTGTCACGCGCCACGACTGGAGGGGCGCCGAGAACTTCCCTGCCAGTGGTGGGTTCGTCGTCTGTCCGAACCACATCTCGTACGCCGACCCGTTCGCCTTCGCCCATTTCCTGTACGACAACGGGCACCCGCCGTTCTTCCTGGGCAAGGAGGCGGTTTTCGAGATTCCGATCATCGGCCGGCTCCTGATCGCCGCCCAGCAGATCCCTGTCCTGCGCGGCACCAGCCATGCCACAGAAGCTTTCTCGGCGGCTGTCGCCGCGGTCAACAGCGGCAAGTGCGTCCCCATCTTTCCGGAAGGCACGCTGACCCGCGATCCTCACATCTGGCCCATGACCGGCAAGACCGGCGCTGCGCGAGTGGCTCTGACGACGCGGTGTCCGGTGATCCCTGTGGCGCAGTGGGGACCACAGGAGATCCAGCGACCGTATGTACGAGAGCTGCACCTGTTCCCGCGCAAGACCATGCGGCTGATCGCAGGGCCACCGGTGGACCTCAGCGACCTGTACGACCGGCCCCTGGACAGCGTGACCCTTCGTGAGGCTACGAACCGGATCCTGGACGCCATCACGCGCCTGCTTGAGACGCTCCGGGGCGAGAAGGCTCCGGCTATTCGCTTTGACTCGCGCACTGCCGGCGTCGCCGAGATCGGCAATCCCAACAAACCACGCCGTGCCAAGCCCACGGCTCCGATCAACGGAGAGTCCTCATGACGCGCGTCGCTGTCTTTGGCACCGGCAGCTGGGGCACGGCGTTTGCCGCGGTGCTCGCCGATGCCGGATCGCAGGTTCAGATGTGGGGGCGAAGGGCCGAGCTGGTCGACGAGATCAACCAGTCCCACGTCAACAGCGGCTATCTACCGGATCTCGTTCTGCCTGGGTCAATCTCGGCCACAACCGACCCCAGAGAGGCTGTCGACGGCGTCGAGATCGTGGTCCTTGCGATCCCGTCGCAGATGCTGCGGGAGAACCTGGGGCAGTGGGCCGACTTCCTGCCTCGTCACGGCGCCGTGGTGTCCTTGATGAAGGGCGTCGAGCTGGGCACGACCAAACGGATGAGCGAGGTGATCGCCGAGGTGGGCCAGGTGGCCCCCGGGCGGATAGTCGTGGTGTCAGGACCCAACCTGGCGATGGAGATCGCGGCCAAGCAGCCTGCGGCCACGGTTGCGGCGTGTCTTGACGAGTCGATGGCCGAAAGGGTGGCGGCTGCCTGCGCGGCGCCATACTTCCGGCCGTACACCAACACTGATGTCGTCGGCACAGAGCTCGGCGGCGCGGTCAAGAACGTCATAGCCCTTGCCGTCGGCATGGCCGAGGGCATGGGCATGGGGGACAACACCAAGGCCACGATCATCACCCGCGGGCTGGCTGAGACCGTGCGACTTGGCGTCGCACTAGGGGCTGATCCGGCGACCTTCTCGGGTCTCGCAGGAGTCGGCGACCTGATTGCCACGTGCATGTCGCCGCTCTCGCGCAACCATACGTTCGGCGTGAAGCTCGGACGTGGCATGTCCGTCCAGGAGGCCGTGGGAGCGAGCCGGCAGACGGCTGAGGGTGTGAAGTCCTGTCAGTCCATCCTCGAGCTGGCGCGTCATCACGGCATCGACGTCCCGATCATCGAGAACGTTGCGGCGGTGGTCCATGAGGGTCGCACTCCCGATCGCGTGGCCGACATGCTGTTGTCCCGCGCCCGCAAGGCAGAGACGACCTGACCCTGGTACGGATCAGCCGGGTGATACGACGTGGGCCAGCGCTGCGGCCAGATCGCGCCAGAGGTCCTCGATGTCCTCGACTCCGACACTGAGGCGCAGCAGGTTGTCCGGGACCGTGGCCGCTTCGGAGCTGTGCCTGCGTCGGCGTTCGATCAGGGACTCAACACCGCCGAGGCTGGTCGCGTGGGTCCACAGGCGGACCTGGGCGGCAACGGTTTCAGCCCCGTCAGCACCCCCATGGACGTCGATCGCGACGATCGAGCCGAAGCCCGGGTAACGCACTCGTTCGACAGCGGGATGCCCCTGCAGGCGAGCTGCCAGCTCAGCTGCATTGGCGGTTGAGCGCTCGACCCGAAGGTGCATCGTCCGCATGCCCCGCAGCGCCAGCCAGGTCTCCATCGGGCCCGCGATCGCTCCGTGGACCAGACGGTGCTGGGCAAGAGCGTCCTGGAGACTACGCCCTCTGTCGGTGTCGGCCGTGACCGTCGCACCCAGGACCACATCGGAGTGACCGGCGAGGTATTTCGTGACCGAGTGCACCACGACGTCGGCGCCCATCGACAGCGGTTGTTGGACCAGCGGAGTGGCAAACGTGTTATCACACAGCGCAATTGCACCAACAGCGTGTGCTGCAGCGAAGATCCGCGGCAGGTCTGCGACTTCGAGCATCGGATTGGTGGGGGACTCAGCCCAGAGGAGGTCGGCACCCTCAAGCGCTGCGATCACGGCATCAGCATCACTGATGTCGACGCGTCTGACGATGAGTCGCCTGGTCTTCTCGAGAGAGGCCAGGATGAGGCACGTGCCGCTGTAGGCATGGGTCGGAGCGACGATGACCGATCCCTCGGACACGAGCGACAGCGCGGCTGCAATGGCAGCCATGCCGGAGGCGAAGACCAGCGCAGACCCGCCCTCGAGCGCGCCCAGGGCCTCCTCGAACGCGGTCCATGTGGGGTTGCCGCCGCGGGCGTAGTTGACCGGGCCATCGGCGACATACGTCGAGCTGAACTCGAGTGGGGCGTTGAGACCGGCACCCGGAAGGCGCGGCTGCCGACCTGCCGATACCAGGATGGAAGCTGGGGCGAGGCCTGCGTGATGAGCGTCCACCGGCTCAGCCTAGGGGTATCCACGGGACGCTGTTCGCGGTCGGTCCGGCGTCGGGGGATAGGGTCGCTGGCGATGAACGACACCGACAACGCCAGCCCACAACCCGCCAACGCGCCGCCGCGCAAGCCCAGAGTGGCCATCGTTTTCGGCGGACGGTCGTCCGAGCACGCGGTCTCCTGTGCCACCGCAGCAGGGGTCATGCGGGCGATCGACCGGGACGTCTACGACGTGCTGCCGATCGGCATTGCCAAAGACGGGCGTTGGGTCCTGGCCTCTGGTGACATCGGGGCGCTGGAGATGTCACCCGGTCACGTACCCGAGGTCGACGGTTCCGGCGCCGGGGTCTTGGTTCCGTTGAGCACCAGCGAGCGGTCGCTCAGCATCCTCGAGCCAGGTGCGCCGCCCCGGGCGCTGGGTGAGGTCGACGTGGTCTTCCCGTTGCTTCATGGCCCCTTTGGTGAGGACGGCACCATCCAGGGTCTTCTTGAGCTGGCCGATATCCGCTACGTGGGGTCGGGCGTGCTCGCGTCTGCGGTGATGATGGACAAGCACTACATGAAGGTGATCTTCGCCGGGCACGGACTTCCGATCGGCCCGTACGTCGTGATCACCGACCGCGAGTGGCAGCGGGACCCGGCGGCGACGATGGATGCCGTGGCGTCGCTCGACTGGCCCGTCTTCGTCAAGCCGGCCCGCGCCGGATCAAGCATGGGCATCACCAAGGTGTCCGGGCCCGAGGGCTTGCGGGCAGCCATCGAGGTCGCCCGCACCCATGACCCCAAGGTCATTGTCGAGGCCGCCATCGTCGGGCGAGAGATCGAGTGCGCGGTCCTGGAGGGGCGTGACGGGGCTGCTGCCCGGACCAGCGAAGTCGGCGAGATCAAGGTGGTCAAAGGTCATGAGTTCTACGACTTCGATGCCAAGTACCTCGCAGAGTCCGACGTCGAGCTCTCGTGCCCTGCCCAGCTCCCGGATGAGGTGTCGGTTGAGATACGCAGGATCGCAGTGGCTGCCTTCGAGGCCGCCGGTTGTGAGGGACTGGCCCGGGTGGACTGCTTCTACACCGAACACGGTGACGTGATCCTCAACGAGATCAACACCATGCCGGGTTTCACCCCGCTCTCGATGTACCCCCGGATGTGGGCGGCCTCAGGGCTGGGCTATCCCGAGCTGATCGACGAGCTCATTCAGCTGGCCCTGGCCCGGCGTACAGGGCTTCGCTGACCTGCTCCTGGCTGATCCCCACCTAGCTGATCGCTCACTCGCTGATCTCTCACTGGCAGTGTCGATCACCCTGGGGGATGGCTGACGCCGCTGCGCCGAAGGCGGGGAGAAGCAGGGGCTCGGGTTTGTATGCGTTGGGCACCAGGACCTCGATCGCAGGCGACCGGCCGTAGCTGGTGAAGCGCACCCCGTCTGTGAGCCGATGTGCCACCCAGTCGACGCCGCTGACCGCCAGACACTGATCCGTGGTCGGGCCGATGGGGGCCACCCCGCAGCGGGCGATGATCGCCGGGTTGCCCCAGGCGCGGACGGCATCGGACGAGGATGTCGTCGCCCGAAGCGACTGTCCGCCAACAGTTGTTGGCCAGTGGGCCGAAGCCGACCGACAGGCTGGGGAGTCAGCACCGGCGGGGGCCACCAC
>JBDTMW010000053.1:0-10782 GCA_039934065.1 Actinomycetota bacterium
GCGGGACGGTCTCAGCACCGGTGAAGGCGAGCTGTGTCACCCTGGCCGGGGCCACCTCCGTGACCGTGGTCACGACGGCACCCTTGACCACCTTGACTGGCGCAGCAGTCACAACCCCGCCCAGCACGGTCGGCGTCACGACGGTCGGCGTCACGACGAACGTGTTGATGATCGTGCAGGTCGTACTCTGGCCTGCCACCAACATCACCGTTGCGCCACTGTTGGCCACCGGGGTACACGACCACCCGGTCGTGGAGTAGCTCGTCGGACTGCCCGACTCAGACAGCGTGTAGGTGCCAGGCAGAACCGCGCTGCTGGCCGAGCCGAGGCCCGAGAACGACGTGAGCCCGGTAGCTGTCAAGGTCCAAGCTGAGGCCACTGCAGAACCACCAAGGGTGTTGTCAACAACCTTGACCAACGACAGGGTCGCGGTGGTCGGCGTCACGGGCGGCACGAACGTGTTCGTGATCGTGCACGTCACGGCCTTGTCACTGGCAGCGATTACGACGAACGTGCGGTTCACCTCTGCGTTCGTGCAGTCCCAGGTGGATGCGCTGTAGTTGGCGAGACTCGGGGTCTCGGACAGGTTGTAGGTCCCGTCTGCGACTTGCTGGTGCACTCCGGTCGTGCCTTCAGCAAACGCCGTCGGCCCATCGGTCGCGTCCAAGGTCCACGCCGTTGCCTCTGCCGTGCCACCACCGATGTTCACGACATTCTTCATCAACGTCAGAGTCGCCATGTGCGTTTCGGGCGGCACGAACGTGTTCGTGATCGTGCACGTCACAGCCTCGTCATTGGGACCAATAATGACGAACGCCCGGTTCACCTCTGCGTTCGTGCAGTCCCAGGTAGAGGCGCTGTAGTTGGCCAGACTCGGGGTCTCGGACAGGTTGTAGGTCCCGTCTGCGACTTGCTGGTGCACTCCGGTCGTGCCTTCAGCAAACGCCGTCGGCCCATCGGTCGCGTCCAAGGTCCACGCCGTTGCCTCTGCCGTGCCACCACCGATGTTCACGACATTCTTCATCAACGTCAGAGTCGCCATGTGGGTTTCGGGCGGCACGAACGTGTTCGTGATCGTGCACGTGACATCCTTGTGCCCGATCTTGACCTTGTTGCTGCTGCCGTTGTTGTTGTCGTCGTGGCTCTTCGCGGTCGCCCGGTCAGAGTCCTCTGAGCTGGTGCAGGCCCAGCCAGAGGCGGAGTATCCAGACGGCCCGGACTCGGACAGCGTGTAGGTCCCCTCTGCGACTTCGCGGGTTACCGGAGTCTGGCCGTGGAAATCAGACTTGTGACCAGGGCCATCCGCCATCAACGTCCAATCCGTCGCCTTCGCGGTGCCGCCACCAGTGTTGTCGACCACCTTGATCAACGTCAGTTCCGCCGTGTCCTCGTCGTGGTGGCGGAACGTGTTCGTGATCGTGCACGTGACGTCCTTGTCCTTGACTGCGACCGTGTGGCCGTCGCTCATCTTGGCGTTACCGCAGTCCCACCCAGAAGCGCGATATCCGTCCGGCCCAGTCTCCGACAGGGCGTAGTCCCCTGCCGCGACCTCATGGGTCGCTGGAGTCTTACCGTGGAAATCAGACTCCTGACCAGGGCCATTCGCGATCAACGTCCAGTCTGTCGCCTTCGCGGTGCCACCACCGGTGTTCACGACCTTCTTGACCAATTTCAGCGTCGCCTTGTGTGTTTCTGAACCCGGGCACTGGGCGTCACCCGTGTACTTGTTGTCGTTGTTCGGGTTGAGGGCAAGCACATAGGAGTGGTAATGCCTGTCCGCGAAGTCCGTGCCCAACGCCGGTGGGTACTGCGACCCGTCAGTCGAATGCCAGTCAGTCGAGATCGGCTGCTTGCCATCCTTGAGGGTCTCGAAGTCACCGGGCTTGCCGACGTACTTGCAGATCCAGACCTTGTGGGCCTCCTTGGGCGGCTTGTCGCCGCCTGCCATGCTCGGCCCAGCGCCCAGAGCCACGCCAAGGCCAATGACCGCCATCGATGCCACTACCAGGCGACCAGACCTCTTCCGCATCATGCCGTGACGACTCATGACCAACACCTGTTCCTCTGTTTCTGAGCGACCCACCCTGTTAGATCGCTCTACACAAAAAAACATAGTCCGACACAAAGGTCGGGACAAGAAGTTAGTTAAGTTTTCGGTCGATGTTGGCAAAGATCAGTCTGTTGATTGAACCGCATATACGCCAAATGATGGATAGGCTTTTACTACAGAAGAATGACAAGACACACTTTGTTTGAATTGTTAATTGCTTGTTCTTCTGGAAGCTGACAGCCTCTCAACCAAACGGACACGACGACCTACTGCAATCTCCGTAGATCGGTCAGGAACGGCCTACGCCGCCCAGCCATGCGCGGAGCTCAGGCCAGGCGGCGCTGGACCCATCCGCGAATGTTGCGGTGGTGGCGGACGATCACGAGCAGGGCGAGGCTGACTCCCCACAGCCTGCCGGTGGCCACCGGTTCCGGCAACGGAGCGAACCCGGCATACAGCCCGAGCAGTGCCGCGGCCACCAGCGAGGAGCCGGCCACCCACCTCGTGAGCCACAGCATCAGCCCGAAAACCGCCAGCATCGCCAGGGCGAACCAGGGGAAGACGACGATGACCGCGCCCAGTGAGGTGGCGACCCCTTTGCCCCCGCGCCCGCGAAGGAAGGGAGACAGCACATGCCCCAGGACGCAGGCCAGGCCGACCACGTATGCCGTGAAGCGGTCCGCCAGCCACAGCGCCAGGAGCGTCGGGACCAGGCCCTTGAGGACATCGAGCACGCCCACCACGACGCCCCACTTGACGCCCAGCACCCGGCCGGCGTTGGTCGCGCCCGGGTTGCCCGAGCCCTGGTGCAGGTCCATGTGGAGCACGGTGGCGATGATGGTCGCGGGGTTGACCGAGCCGACGAAGAAGCCGAACACGGCCGCCACCCCGACCACGATCCACGATCCTGGCATGGTCAGTCCTGGCCGGCTGTTGGCCGCGGCGAGATGGCCACCGCGATCGTGCCCGGACCGACGTGTGCACCCACGACCGCCCCGAGCTCGACCAGAGCCACTGTGGCCGGGTACCGAGCTCTGGTGCGCAGCCGCTCGACCAGGTCGCTTGCCCGGGCAGGCGAGTCCAGATGATGGACGGCGATGTCGACTCCCGGCTCCCCTGCGGCGCCGGCTGCCCGAAGCGCCAGCTCCTCCAGCCGGCTCAGGGCGCGGGCTGACGTCCGAACCTTCTCGATCGGCTTGATCCGCCCATCGGCCATCGTCAGCAACGGCTTGATCGCCAGAGCCGAGCCGAGCAGGGCTGAGGCTGCTCCGATGCGCCCACCTCGGCGCAGATGCTCAAGAGTGTCGACGTAGAAGATGACCGTGGCTGCCTTGGCGCGCGAGATCGCAACAGCTGCAACGGCTTTGGCACTCTCTCCCTGTCGCGCGACCTCCGCCGCCGAGAGCACCGCGTAACCCATCGCCATCCCGATGGAGCGGGAGTCGACGACCTCCACGGTGATCGGCGACATGCCGGCCGCGATCGCCGCGGACTCCGCCGTCCCCGACATGTCCGCGGAGATGTGCACCGAGACCACGGAGTCGGCACCACTCGCTGCCGCAGCTTCGTACGCCTCGAGAAACTGCTGCGGTGACGGACGCGACGTGCTCACCGGCGTGAACTTGCGCAGGGCCGCCGCGACTTCGGCGGTGGTGATGTCGACACCCTCACGGAACGCCTGGCCGCCGACCACGACGTGGAGTGGAACGACCCGGATGCCTTGGCTGGCCACAAGATCCGCGGGCAGGTATGCCGTGGAGTCAGTGACAATCGCAACGCTCACCCGCGCAGGCTATCCCTCCCCGACCCAGGTTCAGGTCAGCCGGCGACGATGTTGACCAGGTTCGGCGCGCGCACGATGACCTTGCGCACGACCTTGCCCGCCAGGGCCGCCTTGATCTTGTCGCTGGCCAGCGCCAGAGCCTGCAGATCTTCCTCGCTGATGTCGGTGGCCACCTCGAGACGCTCGCGTACCTTGCCCTGGACCTGAACGACGCAGACGACGGTGTCGTCCACCAGCAAAGCAGGGTCGGCCTTCGGGAAGTGCTCGAATGTCAACGACTCGGAATGGCCCAGCTTGGCCCACAGCTCCTCGGCGATGTGCGGTGCCACCGGGGCAGTCATGACGACCAACGCCTCGGCCACCTCGCGCGGCACCTTGGGCAGCTTGGTCAACGCGTTGTTCAGCTCGATCAGACGCGCGATGGCCGTGTTGAACCGTAGGCCGTCGAAGTCTGTGCGCAGGGTGTCGATCGTCTTGTGCAGCAGACGCTTGGTGGCCAGGTCCGGGGCGCCGTCGGTGACCACCACCTCACCCGTCGCTTCATCGATCACGTTGCGCCACAGGCGTTGCAGGAAGCGCTGAGCGCCCACAACCGCCCGGGTCTCCCACGGACGCGAGAGGTCCAGCGGGCCCATCGACATCTCGTAGACCCGGAACGTGTCAGCTCCGTAGGCCTTGAACATCTCGTCCGGCGTAATGACGTTCTTCAGGGACTTGCCCATCTTCCCGTACTCACGGGTGACCGGCTCCCCGTGCCAGATGTACGTGGTCTCGCCATCGGACCCCTTCGCCTCACTGACCTCGGCCGCGGGCACCGACTGGCCGCGGTCGTCACGGAACGCAAAGGCCTGGATGTAGCCCTGGTTGAACAGCTTGCGGAACGGCTCCTCGCTGCCGACGTAACCCAGGTCGAACAGCACCTTGTGCCAGAAGCGCGAGTACAACAGGTGCAGCACCGCGTGCTCGACGCCACCGACATACAGATCGGCACCACCGGGGTCGACGGCGCCGACCGGCGCCCCCACAACGGTTTCTGAGTGCTTGCCCATCCAGTACTTCTCCACCTCGGGGTCAACCAGGGTGTCGTTGTTGGCCGGGTCCAGGTAGCGCAGCTCGTACCAGCAGGAGCCGGCCCAGTTGGGCATCGTGTTGGTCTCGCGACGGTAGGGCTTGAGGCCATCGCCCAGGTCCAGCTCGACGTTGACCCATTCGTGCGCCAAGGCCAGGGGCGGCGCCGGGGTGGACTCAGCATCCTCCGGGTCGAACGTGGCCGGCGAGTAGTTCGCAACCTCGGGCAGCACCACGGGCAGCATCGACTCGGGCAGGGCGATCGCGTGCCCGGCCTCGTCGTAGACGATCGGGAACGGCTCGCCCCAGTAGCGCTGCCGGGAGAACAGCCAGTCGCGCAGCTTGTAGGTGACGGTCTCCTCGCCGAAACCCTTGTCCTGCAACCATTCGATGGTCTTGGCCTTGGCTTCGGTGACACGCAGGCCGTTCAGCGAGATCTCGTCGTTGGCCGAGTTGATCGCGGGGCCGTCGCCGGTGAAGGCCTCGTCGTCGGGGTGTCCCTCAGGTGGCTGCACCGTGCGGATGATCGGCAGGTCGAACTTCGTCGCGAACTCGAAGTCGCGCACGTCCTGACCCGGCACCGCCATGATCGCGCCGGTGCCGTAGCCCATCAGCACGTAGTCGGCCACGAACACCGGGATCGACCGCCCGTCAACGGGATTGGTCGCGAACGCGCCGGTGAACACTCCCGTCTTGTCCTTGCCCTCGGACTGCCGCTCGATGTCGCTCTTGCGTGAGGCCGCCCGCACGTACGCCGCGACCGCATCCTTTGGTGTCACCTCGTGGCGTTCGCCGGGGACCCAGGCGTCGCGCGTGCCCTCAGGCCAGCCAACGGGGACAAGGGAGTCCACCAGCGGGTGCTCCGGCGCCAGCACCATGAAGGTGGCACCGAACAGCGTGTCCGGGCGGGTCGTGAACACGTCGAGCGCCACGGTCGTCGAGCCATCGGCGGTCGGCGCATGGAACGAGACCTTGGCCCCTGAGGATCGCCCGATCCAGTTGCGCTGCATCAGCTTGACCGGCTCGGGCCAGTCCAGCCGGTCCAGGTCGTCGACCAGCCGGTCGGAGTACTTCGTGATCCGCATCATCCACTGGGACAGGTTTCGCTTGAACACCGGGAAGTTGCCGCGCTCGGACCGCCCGTCCGCGGTGACTTCCTCATTGGCCAGAACGGTGCCCAGGCCAGGGCACCAGTTGACCGGCGCCTCGGAGATGTAGGCCAGCCGTTGGTCGTCGATCTCCTTGCGCTGCGTATCGGCGTTCAGCCACGCCCATGGCACGCCCGACGACGTGGGCCGCTCCCCCGACTCGAGCTCGGCGACCAGCTCGCTGATCGGTCGTGCCTTGCCGCGGCCACCCTCAGCCGACCCGTCATACCAGCTGTTGAAGATCTGCACGAAGATCCACTGGGTCCACCGGTAGAACTCCTCGTCGATGGTCGCGATCGCGCGACGGTCGTCGTGACCCAGGCCCAGCCGGCGCAGCTGGCGCCGCATCGTGACCATGTTCTCTTCGGTGGTCTTGCGCGGGTGCTGACCGGTCTGCACGGCATACTGCTCGGCGGGCAGCCCGAATGCGTCATAGCCCAGGGTGTGCAGCACGTTCTTGCCGGTCATCCGCTGGAAGCGCGCGTAGACGTCGGTGGCGATGAAGCCCAGCGGGTGCCCGACGTGCAGGCCGGCGCCGGAGGGGTAGGGGAACATGTCCAGCACGAAGAGCTTCTCGCGGCCGGCTACACCCTCAGGGTCAGCCCACGGGCCAGCAGGGTTCGGGGCGTGGAACGTGCCCTCGGCAGCCCACCGGTCTTGCCATCCCAGCTCGATCTTCTCGGCCAGCTCTGCCGTATAGCGGTACGGAGTCTCGCTCATCGTCGCGTCCTTCGTTCGTCGTCCTGCGAGTGCCTTGCTCCTGGCCGACCCGGACTGTCACATAAAGAAACCCCTCGCGCAGGAGGGGTTGCCGCGTTGAGGTCCGGTTGGATCAACGCGGCTGAATAAGGAGCAGCACGCTTCGCATGGCCACAGGTTAGCGCAGGCTCAACGAAGGACGCCGATCACCATCATCATCTGGCCGAGGTGATAGGTCACGATCACCAACATGCGCGCGTGGGCGCGTGGCCCGACGAAGCGATCCAGGGCCAGAACCATGTCCGAGAACATGAAGGCCAGTGCGCCCAGGAACACCAGGGGGATCGCGGTGCCGCTGGCGGCGACGACCATCGCAGCGATGACGACGAGGTATGCCGTGACGGCGACGCCCAGCGCGGTCCCACCTTCGCGAGCGGCCGCCCGAGCGATCCGGCGCCCTGCCGTCAGGCTCAGCGACAACGCGACCAGCAGGCCGGCCAGCGCCCACCGGGGCTCGAAACCGTGGGTGAGGAAGGCAAGGACGAACGCGATGTGGGCCACCAGGAACGACGCGAGTCCCCCGGAGAAGTCGACCGCCCTGCTGCCGAGCAGGAAGATGTCCCCCACGAGGGAGAAGCCGAGGGCCACGAGCAGATAGCGGCCGACGTCGAGGTCTGCGGCGCCCATGGTGAGCGCCAGCCACGCCAGAGCCACCATCACCAAGGGCTTCGCGACCCGCTCGACGAGGAGCCATCGACGCTGGACGGCCGACCAGTCCAGGGCAGCGACCACGGCGAGCGTGAAGGCTGCGGCGACGGTCATGGCGCCGAACGTACCGCGTGCGGGGCATGGCGAAGGGCCGACACCCTTGACGGGTGACGACCCTTCGAATCGTGCGAAGAACGTGGTGAAACGGCCGAACGCGCAGGCCGCCCGGAGATGTCCTGAAGTGGGGGTGTCCTGCGAGTGGTGTCCTACAGGGACGCGGCCTTCTTGGCCATGGCCGACTTCTTGTTGGCCGCCTGGTTCTTGTGGATGACGCCCTTGGTCACGGCCTTGTCGAGCTTGTTCGAGGCGACCTTGAGCGCATCGGCGGTCGCAGAGGCATCGCCGGAGTCAGCCGCAGTCTTGAACTTGCGGATCCAGGTGCGAAGCTCGCTCTTGACGGCTTTGTTGCGCTCGGTGCGCAGAGCGTTGGTCTTGATGCGCTTGAGCTGGGACTTGATGTTTGCCACGTGGACTCTTTCTCACATTCGGGTAGGTCGATTAAGGCTCTGTCATGAGGGCGACAGATGCGACTCGGGACCGGGCGTGGGGATACCCGTGGTTGAGCCGCTCTGGGTTGAACTGCATGCGCACACGACCTGAGCGCGCACGCGACGGTCAAATCTAGCAGCGAGGGCAGTGCCCGACCAAACCGCGCCTCCGCCGCCCGCCCGCCCTCCCCCCTCACCCACGCACTTCTTGCGCCCAAACCACCGTTTCCGGTGTCCGGCGGCCGCGAAACGGTGGTCTTGCCGCAACAAGAGGGTCGTGGTGAGGGGTCAGCGAGGGTTTCGGGCTGCGCAGATGGTGAGGATCGCGCGCTCGACCGCATAGACGGGATCACGGCCACCGCCCTTGACATCGAAGTCGGCCGCCGCAACCGCCTGTATCGCCTCGGCGAGCCCGTCAGGATGCCAGCCCCTGAGCTTCTTGACGGCCTGCTCAACCTGCCAGGGCGCCATACCGAGGGTCTTGGCCAGCTGCCCTGACGGGCCCCGCCCTGCCGCGCCGACCTTGACCATCTGGCG
The DNA here is from genome assembly GCA_039934065.1 of Actinomycetota bacterium. Taxonomy (GTDB): domain Bacteria; phylum Actinomycetota; class Actinomycetes; order Actinomycetales; family Dermatophilaceae; genus UBA4719. The sequence goes on from JBDTMW010000053.1 coordinate 8,542, forward strand.
CAGCTGCATGGCCAGCACGGCCACGATCGGGACCGGGCTGTCACCGGTGGCGATGGCGTGCCGCAGCAGCCTCAACGCCTCTCCGGTGTTGCCGGCGATTGCCGCGTCGGCGACCTTGAAGCCGGTCGCCTCGACCTTGCCGCCGTGGTATTTCTCGACCATCGCCTCGTCGACCACACCCTCGGTGTCCTCGACCAGCTGGGCACAGGCGGCGGCCAGCTCGCGCACGTCTTTGCCGACGGCCTCGACCAGCGCCCGCACCGCGCCGGGAGTGACCTTGCGTCCCGGACGGCGGAACTCGTCGGTGGCGAACTGCTCCTTGTCGCGGTCCGACTTGATCAGCGGGCACTCGATGACCCGTGCCCCGGCCTTCTTGAGGGCGTCGAGGACCTTCTTGCCGCGCATACCGCCCTTGTGCGTCACCACCAGCGTGATCTCGTCAGCCGGCGCTTTGATGTAGTCCTCCAGCTCGGCCAGAAGCTCGTCCGGAGCATCCTCGAGATCGTGAACCACGATTGCCTTGGTCCCGCCGAACAACGAGGGGGACGCGTGCATGGTGAGCGCCCCGTTCTCGTATTCCTCGGCGTAGAGCTTGATCACCTCGAGGTCGGAGTCGACGTCGCGCAGGGCCCTAAGCGTGGAGTCGATCGCGCGTTCGGTGCGCACGACCTCAGGGCCGGAAACCAGCACGTATGGCGGCACTCGGCTCGCCGGGGTCTGGGAGGTCATCAGAACGCCATCTTCGGCGCGTCGGACAGCTCGAGGCCGAACAGGCTCAACCGGGCTGCGATCACCGTCTCCTCGAGCTCGAGGTGCTCGGCCAGCTCTTCGAGGGTCAGGCCGAGGTCGACGGCCTCGCGCAGCTCGGTGTCCTGCTCGGAGGTCCAGGCATGGCCCCCGGTGACGGCAGTGCGCGCCGACCGGGCAACAGGCGGGTCGTCGGCCACCGGTCGCTCGTCGGCGACCCGAGCAGCCGGCCGGTCGTCGTCGCCCATCGAGAGGTCGTCGCCCGGCTCTGCGAGGGCCCCTGCGACCCCGCGCAACGCCGGCTCATGCACCGGCAAGGGCTCCGCGGCCGTCGTGTCTAGGCGTTCAAGGGCGGCCAGGACCATCGCCTTGTCGGTCGTGGGCCAGAACGGAGGCAGGGACTTCTGCAGGAACCCGGCGTAGCGAGCCGTGACCATCCGCGAGTCGAGAATGGCCACCACCCCGCGGTCATCGCCGCGACGCACCAGCCGGCCCGAGCCCTGTGCGAGCCTCAGCGCAGCGTGCGTGGCGGAGACGGCCATGAAACCGTTGCCGCCCATACGGGCAATGGCCTGTGAGCGCGCGGAGGACAGCGGGTCGTCCGGGCGAGGGAAGGGGATCCGGTCGATGATGACCAGCTGACAGGCCGACCCGGGGACGTCCACACCCTGCCAGAGCGACAGCGTCCCGAACAGGCAGGTCCTGGCGTCGCGGGCGAACTGTCGCACCAGCGTGGAGGTCTGGTCCTCGCCCTGACACAAGAACTCGATCTTGTCGTCCCCGGTGGCGGCGCCGAATCGCTCGCGCATCGCCTCGGTCGCGGCGACGGCTGCGCGCATCGAGGAGAAGAGCCCGAGGGTCCTGCCGCCCGCGGCCCGAACCAGCTCCTCGATCTCGTCGAGGACCTCGGGGGCCATGCCGTCACGTCCTGGCGCCGGCAGATGCTTTGCCACGTACGCGATCGCCTGACGGGGGTAGTCGAACGGACTGCCGACATCAAGACCCTGCCAGGGAGGAGCACCCTCGCCGCGCAACCCGAGGGTGCCGGCGATCGCGTCGAACGTGCCGCCCAGCTCAAGAGTGGCCGACGTCATGATGACGGTACGGTCACCAAACACCCTGTCCCGCATCAGCATTGCGACGCTCATCGGCGCCACCCGAAGCACCGAGCCACGCCGTGGGTCCTTGCTCACCCAGGCCACATCGAGCTCGCGCTGCTCCAGGAGCCGCTCGGCATTCTCGAAGACCTCGTCGATCGCCGCACGCGCCACCTGACGGGCGCCGTCATTGTCCTCGGGCGATGCCGGCTTCAGCTCGGTCTGCACCGCCCGGGCGGAGTCACGCACCCGCGCCAGGGCCAGAGAAAGGGAGTCCGGTATGCCGTTCAGCCGCCCCTCGGGCAGCTCGTCGACGATAACCGCGAAGAACTCAGAGGCATCGGTGACTTGGTCGGTCGCAGCGAGCCGGCTGGCACGCTTGGCGGCGGCGGCGATC
>JBDTMW010000054.1:0-10718 GCA_039934065.1 Actinomycetota bacterium
CGGTCGATGGCCTCCTTGGCCGCACGGATGGCGTATGCCGGACCGCCCACGTAGCGCTCGACCCGCCGACGTGCCGCGGAGTACACGTCCTCAGGCGCGACAACCTCGTCCACCAGGCCGATCGCCAGAGCTTCCTCAGCAGCGACGAAGCGCCCGGTGAAGATCATGTCCTTGGCCCGGGCTGGACCGATCAGCCGCGACAGTCGCTGGGTTCCACCGGCTCCGGGGATGACGCCGAGCAGCACCTCGGGCTGACCTAGCTTGGCATTGTCGGCAGCAACCCTGAAGTCGCAGGCCAGGGTGAGCTCACAGCCGGCGCCAAGCGCATAGCCGGTGATGGCGGCCACCGTTGGCTTGGGGATCCGGGCGATTGCAATGAAGGCGGCCTGTAACGCTGCGGAGCGGTCGACCATGTCGGTGTAGGACATGGGCTGCATCTCCTTGATGTCAGCACCTGCGGCAAAGACCTTCTCGCCGCCGTAGATGATGACTGCGGCGACGTCGCGACGGGTGCCGGCCTCGACCGCAGCCGCGTGCAGCGCGTCCTGGACCTCGACGTTGATCGCGTTCATGGGCGGGCGGTCCAGATGGATGGTGCCGATGCCACCCTCGACCTCGAACCGAACCAGGTCGCTCATGCCATCTCCTCCGGTCCCGCGGTGTCGCCCTGTGTCCGGCCCAGGATCGTCTCGTGCCACAGATGGACGGCGGACAACACAAGTTGAGTGGTGACGACCAGCATCGCCTTGACGTCGGTGTCCGGGCCGATGACGTGCTCGCCGGTCACGACGAGGGTCTGGTTCGCGATGCCCACCTTGACCACGTTCAGGCGCAGGGTCAGCTCGTTACAGGCCATCAGCTGGGTCAGGGTGTCCTGGGGCACGTCGGCACCGATCTGCCACTGCCCGAAGACTCGCATGATGGTGAAGTCGCCCTCCAGACAGCGCACGAACAGCTGCTGGTCCTGCACCGTGAAAGCAACATCGCCGTCGTCGTCGATGTTGGGCCCGAAGCCCTCGTCGATCAGGGCGTCGAGCACACGTCCGCGCAGGGGGTGCTCGCTGGGCGGCGGCGGGAAGCTCGGCAGCGAAGTCGGATCGGTCATGTGCCTAACGTATCGACTGCCTACTCTTGGTGCCATGCGCCCCACCCCAGATCTCCCTCCCCGGCACGGCGCCACCGTGACCCCCGACGGGGTTGACTTCTCGGTCTTCGCCGGGCATGCGGACAAGGTCGAGGTCTGCCTCTTCGAGGTCGGAGACACGACCGGAGCCAGCGAGCGCCGGGTCAACCTGCCGGGTCACACTCACGGGACATGGTTCGGATCGGTTCCCGGTCTCCGCGCCGGACAGCGGTACGGCTTTCGGGCGCTTGGCCCGTGGTTGCCTTCAGAGGGTCTGCGGTTCAACGCCGACAAGCTGCTGCTGGATCCCTGCGCCCGTGCGATCGAGGGCCAGGTGACCTGGCGCCCGGAGGTGTTCGGCCACGTGGTGGACGAGTACCTGCGTGGCGACCCTGACGTCAGGGACCGACGCAACAGCGCGGCATACGTGCCCAGGTCGGTGGTCGTGGACAACCGTTTCGACTGGGACGGCGACGTCCGGCCGCAGGTCCCATGGGCTGAGACGGTCATCTACGAGACGCACGTCCGCAACCTCACCAATCGCCATCCCGAGATCCCGGAGTGGCTGCGCGGGACGTATTCCGCGATGGCTCACCCCACCACGATCGCCTATCTGCAAGCACTGGGCGTGACGTCGGTGGAGCTGATGCCGGTCCACGCTTTCAGCCACGAGCCTGAGCTCGTCCAACGAGGACTTCTGAACCACTGGGGCTACAACACGCTGGGGTTCTCCGCACCCGAGGCGGCCTATGCCGCCTCCGGTGATCCCCAGGGGGGTCTCGACGAGTTCAAGGGCATGGTCAAACTGCTCCACGCAGCCGGACTCGAGGTCATTCTCGACGTCGTCTACAACCACACCTGCGAGCAGGGTCGCGCGGGCGCGACCCTCTCGCTGCGGGGGCTGGACAACCGCGTCTACTACCGCCTGGACGAACGCGGCCGCGACATTGACGTGACGGGGTGCGGCAATACCGTCGACCTGCGCCATCCGATGGTCGTCCTGCTCGTCATGGACTCCCTGCGCTACTGGGTTGAGCAGTGTCACGTCGACGGCTTCCGATTCGACCTTGCCGTGGCCCTCGGGCGTGGTCGCGACGATGCCTACGACCCGGACCATCCGTTCCTGGTGGCGCTGCGGACGGACCCGGTGCTCTCGCGGGTCAAGCTGATCGCCGAGCCATGGGACCTCGGCGTGAATGGTTGGCGCACCGGCCAGTTCCCACCGCCGTTCGCCGAGTGGAACGACCACTTTCGTGACGCCGTGCGGACATTCTGGCTGCCAGACGTCGAGCGCTCGGCTCACCAGGAGCCGGGCAACGGCGTACGCGAGCTGGCGACCAGGCTCGCGGGCTCACAGGATCTCTTCGGCACCCATAACCGCGGGCCGATGGCATCGGTCAACTACGTCGCCGCGCACGACGGCTTCACCCTGGCCGACACCACCATCTACGCCTACAGGAACACCTTCGCCCGCGACGCAGATGACGACGGCAACCAGGACCGCGACGACGGAGATGACGGTTATGGCGACACCCGATCCTGGACCAGACCGAGAGAGGGCCCTGGGGTCAACACCCCGCGGATGGCGGCACGGCGTCGCGCGATCCGCAACATGATGGCCACTGAGCTGCTTGCCACGGGCGTCCCGATGATCAACGCCGGAGACGAGTTCGGTCGCTCTCAACAGGGCAACAACAACCCCTACGACCAGGACAACCCCGTGTCCTGGTTCGACTGGGACCTCGAGCCTTGGCAGCGCGAGATGCTGGCGACGACCCGGTTCCTGACCAAGCTCAGGGCCGCCAACCCTGCTCTGCGACAACGGTCCTTCTTCACAGGGCGCGCGCACCACCGTGACGGCATGGCCGACCTGCAGTGGTTTGCGGCCGACGGTCAGGTGATGCGGGACGAAACCTGGGATGACCCGCACACCCGGACACTCACCATGGCGCTTGACGGCTCGATGGTTGGCGGACGCTCGTTCCTGATCATCTTCCATGGCGGAGCACTCGACGCCGAGGTGACCCTGCCGGCGCAAGTAGCCGGTACGGCATATCGCCTGGTCTGGGACAGCGCGTGGGATCAACCACGTGAGCTCTCGCAGACGACACATACTGGGTCCGTCATGGTGACCGGAGCGTCGATTCGGGTCTACGACCTGGTTCCCTGACGCCAATGGCGCGGAACCCGTTGTCAGGCAAGGGGGTCCGCGCCATCAGAAGGTGCGGTCAGGCGTTGGCGACCAAGCCCATCTCGGCCGCGCTCGCCATGTCGGCGTGCTTTGGGAGGACCCGAACGGTGTAACCGAAGACGCCGGTGCGGGTCAGCACGAGGTCGCCCTCGAAGCGGTGCCGGCCGGCCTCGTAGGTTTCGGCAAAGTCCAGTGGCGCCGTCTCGATGTCTCGCAGGGTGTCGGACTCCAAAGCGCGACCATGCACGAGCTGTACGTGGACCTCTTCCGGGGCCAGATCGCCAAGGGACACGAACGCACTGACGTGAAGAATGTCTCCGACCTGTGGAGAGTCCGAAACACCTGAGGACTCAACGTGGTCGACATGAACAGCCGGCCAACCTGCCCTGACCCTGGTCTTGTAATCCGCGAGCGCCCTCGCACCCGCCCAGGTGGGGCCATCCAGGGCACGTCCCGCACGGGACGCCGGGCCGTACAGCTCGGTCGCGTACTCACGAACCTGGCGGGATGCCAGCACCTTGGGGCCCAGGGTGGACATCGTGTGCTTCATCATCGACAGCCAGCGCTGAGGCAGTCCCTCATCATCAACGTCGTAGAACCGCGGAGCAACCGACCCCTCGATGAGGTCATAGAGCGCGGCAGCCTCGAGGTCGTCGCGACGGTCGGGATCGTCCACGCCGTCAGCAGTCGGGATGGCCCAGCCGTTCTCGCCGTCGTACCACTCGTCCCACCAGCCGTCGAGGATCGAGAGGTTCAGCCCACCGTTGAGTGCGGCCTTCATGCCAGACGTGCCGCATGCCTCGAACGGACGCAACGGGTTGTTCAGCCAGACGTCGCAACCCGGGTAGAGATACTGCGCCATCGCGATGTCGTAGTTCGGCAGGAAGACGATGCGATGACGCACCTCAGGATCGTCCGCGAACTTCACCAGCTGCTGGATGAGTCTCTTGCCAGAGTCGTCGGCCGGGTGGCTCTTGCCGGCGATGACAAGCTGAACCGGCCGCTGCGGGTCAAGCAGGATCTTCTTCAGGCGTACGGGGTCGCTCAGGATCAGGGTGAGTCGCTTGTAGGTCGGGACCCGGCGAGCGAAACCGATGGTTAGGACGTCGGGATCCAGGATGTCGTTGGTCCAGCCGAGCTCGGCCTGGCTGGCGCCACGTTTGAGCCAGCTCGCCCGCATCCGGCGCCGGGCCTCGATGACGAGCTGCGCGCGCATGTCCCGCTTGGCGGCCCAGATCTCTTCGCCAGGGATCTCGGTAACGGCCGCCCACGCGTTCTCCTCGGAGGCCGCGGACCACCCCATGTGCTTGGCTGCGAGCTCGTAGACCCTGCGATCGACCCACGTGGGAGCATGAACACCGTTGGTAATACTGGTAATCGGGATCTCGGTGTCGTCAAACCCTGGCCAGAGACCGTCGAACATACGACGGCTGACGACGCCGTGCAGCTTGGACACCCCGTTCGCCCGCTGGGCCAGGCGGAGACCCATGACCGCCATGTTGAACAAGCCCGCCTCACCGCCGGGGTAGTCCTCGGCACCGAGCGCCAGCATCCTGTCGATGGGGACGCCGGCGACGGCGTTGTCACCGCCGAAGTACAACCGGATCTGTTCGACGCTGAACCGGTCGATGCCCGCAGGGACAGGGGTGTGCGTGGTGAATACCGTCCCTGCGCGGACCGCCTCGAGGACCTCGTCGAAGCTCATGTCGTACTCGCTACACAGCTCGCGCATCCGTTCGATGCCCAGGAAACCGGCGTGGCCCTCGTTGGTGTGGAAGACGTCCGGGGCCGGTGCGCCGGTCAGCCGTGACCACAGACGTAGCGCACGGACACCGCCAATGCCCAGCAACATCTCCTGCTGAAGTCGCAGCTCGCCGGTGCCGCCATAGAGCCGGTCGGTGATCCCGCGGACCGCGTCGTCGTTTTCGTGAACGTCGGAGTCCAGCAGCAACAGCGGAACCCGGCCGACCTGGGCCTTCCACACGTGGGCCTGGAGCACGCGACCACCCGGGAGGTCGAGAGTGATGATGCATGGCGTTCCGTCGGCTTCGCGCAGCAGCGCCAGCGGCAGGCCGTCGGGGTCCAGTACCGGGTAGGTCTCCTCCTGCCAGCCGTCGAGCTTCAGCGACTGCTGGAAGTAACCAGTCTTGTAGAACAGACCCACGCCGACCACCGGCAGTCCCAGATCGGAGGCTGACTTCAGATGGTCACCGGCCAAGATGCCCAGACCGCCGGAGTACTGCGGCAGCGCCTCGGTGATGCCGTACTCGGGGCTGAAGTAGGCGATGGCCGCCGGCGCACCCCCTTCAACCTCGGCAGCCCAGCTCTGGTACCAACGGGGCTCACTCAGATACGTCGCGAGATTCTGGATGGCCACGTGAACCTTGGCCACAAAGGTCTCGTCCGCGGCGAGCGACTGGAGCTCGTCCGCCGAGAGTGCGGAGAGCATGGCAGTGGGGTCTTTGCCAACCCTGGCCCAGCGCTTCGGGTCGATCTCGGAGAACAGGTCCCGCGTGCCGGGGTGCCAGCACCAGCGCAGATTGCTGGCGAGCTCTCCTAACGCGCTGATGGACTCGGGTAGGACGGTGCGGACGCTGAAGCGACGGATAGCCTTCACGATCAAGAAGCATAGGCGACATCTCAAGGACTCCCTGCAACTTCTTGCAAGTCTTGCAGTTTCTTTCATCACTGCGCAGCCAGTGGTCGCAGGCCCGGCGAGGAAGCCGTTCCATGCCTCGGATGTCACCACACGAGGGAGCGGGTAGCGTCGTCTGCGTGACAGCGAGCCCCCTGCCCCCTGCTACCCCCAAACCTGCTGCCCGGCGATCACGGTCGTCCCAGGCCGGCCGTCAGGCTGCGGCCCCCAGCGCCGCAGCCCCACGCCCTGCCGCCCCACCCCTTCTCGCCCAGCACCCCCTTGGCCGTATTCCGGTGTTCGAGGTCGCCCCCTGCGTCGAGCATGGGGCGTTCCCCGTCAAGTCGGTGGTGGGCGAGCCGTTTGACGTGACTGCAACGGTCTTTCGCGAGGGACACGACGCAGTCAACGCGACAGTGGTCCTGACCAGTCCAGACGGTGGCGAACAAGGCGAGCAACACGTGCCGATGACGCTGGTCAGCGCGGGGCTCGACCACTGGTCCGCCACCATCAGCGCGGACCGGACCGGGCTCTGGTCCTACCGGGTCGAGGGCTGGGCGGACCCCTACGGCACCTGGGTGCACGATGCGACCATCAAGGTCGCCGCCGACGTGGACACCGAGCTGATGCTGGTCGAGGGCGGGCTGGTTCTGGAGCGAGCGCTCAACGAGGTTGCCCATACCCCCCTTCAGGCCACAACGCTCACCGACGCGATCATCGCGCTGCGGGACACCACCCGCCCGGCACCGGCACGTCTGCGAGCGGCGCTCTCTGACGCGGTCCGCGCAGAGATGACAGACCGTCCACTGCGTGACCACGTGAGCCCCAGCGCGGAATACGGCTGGCAGGTGGAACGCGAGCGGGCCCTGTACGGCGCGTGGTACGAGATCTTCCCCCGATCCGAAGGTGCGACCCAGGACCCGGTAACGGGGGCGTGGACCTCCGGGACGCTGGTGACCGCGGCCCGGCGGCTCCCTGCCATCGCTGGGATGGGGTTCGACGTCGTCTATCTGACCCCGGTCCACCCCATCGGCGTGGTCAACCGCAAGGCTGCGAACAACACGCTGAACGCAGGGCCCCTGGACCCGGGCTCCCCCTACGCGATCGGATCGGCGGAGGGTGGCCACGACTCCATCGCGCCCGAGCTCGGGACCTTCGCCGACTTCGACTCCTTTGTCGCCGAGGCGAACCGGCTCGGCCTCGAGGTAGCCCTTGACCTTGCCCTGCAGTGCGCGCCGGACCACCCGTGGGTCACCGCCCACCCTGAGTGGTTCACCACAAGGGCCGACGGGTCGATCGCCCACGCCGAGAACCCGCCGAAGAAGTACCAGGACATCTACCCGGTCAACTTCGACAACGACCCGGCCGGCATCTACGCCGAGGTGCGCCGGGTGGTCCAGGTCTGGCTCGACCATGGCGTGACGATCTTCAGGGTCGACAACCCGCACACCAAGCCGCTGGAGTTCTGGCAGTGGCTCATTGCCGATGTGGCAGCCGTGGCGCCGGACACCATCTGGCTGGCCGAGGCGTTCACCCGCCCGGCGATGATGCACGCCCTGGGCAAGGTCGGGTTCCAGCAGTCCTATACCTACTACACCTGGCGCATCCAGAAGTGGGAGCTCGAGGAGTACATCACCGAGCTCACCGGCGAGGCCGCAACCTTCATGCGCCCATCCTTCTGGCCGACCACGCACGACATCCTCCCGCCCTACCTGCAGTACGGCGGCCCGACAGCCTGGAAGCTTCGCGCAGCCCTGGCGGCAACGATGGTGCCCACGTACGGGATCTACGCCGGCTACGAGCTCGTGGAGCACGTCGCGCGCCCAGGCGTGGAGGAACAGATCGACAACGAGAAGTACCAGCTCAAGGGCCGGCACTGGTCCGACTACGAGGAGGGGGGACCCAAGGAGGGGCAGTCGCTGGCGCCATATCTCAAGATGCTGAACGAGATCCGCCGTGCGCATCCCTCACTGCACTGGTTGCGCAACATCCACCTGCACCATGCGGACGACGAGAACGTCATGGCGTTCTCCAAACGCCGCAGCGTCGCCGGCCGGGACGACATCATCCTCGTGGTGGCCAACGTCGACCCACATGCGACGCGGGAGACCAACGTGCACCTGGACATGGAGGCGCTGGGCCTGGGCTATGGCGATACCTTCATCGCGCACGACCTGGTCACTGGCGCCCAATGGCAGTGGGCACAAGACAACTTCGTGCGGCTCGGACCTGACACCGAGCCCGTGCACATCGTCCACATCAGGAGATTCTGATGCAGGGACTCGACGAGATCCTGGCGTCGTGGATGGTGCGGCAACGCTGGTATGCCGGAAAGGGTCGGGTCCCGGTGCTGCGCCAGATCGGCGGTCTCAGACTCCCGGACCCTGCAGGAGAGGTCGACATCAACGTCCTCCTGCTGCTGGATGAGTCCGCTCAGAGCCCGACCATCTACCAGGTCCCGCTGACCTACCGCGCCGTCCGGCTGAAGGGGGGTGACCACGCGTTGGTGGCCACCATCGAGGACCGCAGCCTGGGCACTCGCTATGTCTATGACGCGCCGCATGACCCTGTCTTCGCCGCCGCACTGCTGCGGCTCATGATGGACGAGGCGACGGCCACCTCTCAAGAGGCGACCTCGCCGACGAGCTCGGCTGACGCGGCCTTCGCCCGCGGCCATCGAGCCGAGAACGCTATCCCTGGCCAGCTCGTCGGCGCACACGTCCTGACTGGCGAACAGTCCAATACCTCGATCGTCCTCGATCTGGTCGACACCAGTGGTGCTCCGGCAAACCCGTTGATCTGCAAGGTGTTTCGCGTGTTACAGCATGGCGACAACCCTGACGTCGTGGTGCAGTCGGCACTTGCCGCCGCAGGGTCAACACGTGTGCCGCAGCCGGTCGGTCACGTTGTTGGCCAGTGGCCCGATACGGCCACCATGGATGGCGTGGCTCGAGGTCACCTGGCGTGCGCCCAGGAGTTCCTCCCGGGGGTCGAAGACGCCTGGCGGGTAGCGCTGGCAGCCGTGGCCTCCGACACGGACTTCAGCGAGCAGGCACGCAGCCTCGGCCAGACGCTTGCCGAGGTTCATGCCACCATGGCGAAGGCAATGACCACGGTGACCGCAACTGAGGCAGACGTCGAGGCGCTGACCCGGAGCATGCGGGCCCGGCACGCATCAGCCGTCTCCGAGGTGCCTGCGCTGGCTGCCTACGATTCGATGGTCCGCGCCTCCATCGCGCTGGTGTCGTCCGCCACGTGGCCTGCGCTGCAGCGAATCCACGGCGACTTTCATCTCGGACAGGTGCTCTACGTGCCCCACCGCGGGTGGGTCCTGGTCGACTTCGAGGGCGAGCCGCTGCGGCCCCTGGCCGAACGCACCCAGCCTGATCTGGCCCTCCGCGACGTTGCCGGGATGCTGCGGTCCTTCGACTACGCCGCCGGTTCCTGGGAGCAGACGCACCCGGGGGGGTCGGCCGCCGAGTGGGCCGACCGGGCAAGAACTGCCTTCCTGGAGGGCTACGCCACAGAGTCAGGTCACGACCCGCGTGAGGACGCCGAGTTGCTCAAAGCGCTCGAACTGGACAAGGCTTTGTACGAAGTGGTCTACGAGGCCAGGAACCGCCCGACGTGGCTCACCATCCCCATCACTGCCATAGCCCGACTGTCCGAGGCACGAAGGAGCGATCTGCGACTGTGACCAGCGCCCACGATTCCCAGGCACCATCCACGCCGCCATCACCTGAACGATCTGTCATGCCCGTTAGCCGCGGCGAGCTCGAACGGCTGATCCGCGGAACACACCACAACCCGCACGGCGTCCTGGGACCACACCCCCACGATGGCGGAGTGACTGTGCGCACCCTCAAGCCTTTGGCGGACACCGTTGTTGTCGAGACCTCTGATGGCACTCGCACCCAGCTCCGCCATGAGTTCGAGGGCGTCTGGGTTGGAGTGCTGCCGACAGCAGAGGTCCCGGACTACCGGATCCATGTGGCATACGGCGATGGGGTCGTTCACGTTCACGACGACCCCTACAGGTTCTTGCCCACGCTGGGCGAGGTCGACCTGCACCTCATCGGTGAGGGCCGCCACGAACAGCTCTGGAGCGTTCTCGGCGCCCACGTGCACGACTACGACGGACCGATGGGACCCGTTCGCGGCACCTCGTTCGCAGTCTGGGCGCCGAACGCCCGCGCGATCCGAGTCGTCGGTGACTTCAACCGATGGGATGGCTCGATCCACCCCATGCGCTCTATGGGTTCCGGTGGCGTGTGGGAGCTCTTCGTCCCGGACGTGACCGAGGGCAACCGCTACAAGTTCGAGATTCTCGGCTCCGACGGTTCGCGACGAACCAAGGCCGACCCGATGGCCCGCGCCACCGAGAAGCCCCCGGCGACCGCGTCTATGGTGACGTCCTCGGACTACGAGTGGCAGGACAGCGACTGGATGGAAAGCCGGGCGGTGAAGAACCCGCACAACGGGCCGATGAGCGTCTACGAGGTCCATCTGGGGTCATGGCGGCAAGGCGAGGGCTACCGCGACCTGGCCGAGCACCTGGTCAACTACGTCAAGGACCTCGGGTTCACCCACATCGAGCTGATGCCGGTGATGGAACACCCCTACGGCCCGTCTTGGGGCTATCAGGTCACGAGCTACTACGCACCAACGTCGCGTTTCGGCTCGCCCGATGACTTCCGCTACCTCGTGGACACCCTGCACCGCAACGGGATCGGCGTCCTGCTCGACTGGGTTCCGGCCCACTTCCCCAA
>JBDTMW010000055.1:0-10559 GCA_039934065.1 Actinomycetota bacterium
CCGACGACAGCCGCGGTGTAAACGCGGTGCTCTACCAACTGAGCTACAGGCCCCACAATCCACACCGCTCGCGCGGCTCAGCCCACCGGAGTACTCAGCTCTCTGAGCGCGTCGCGATAGCCGTTGAAGTCGCGTTTCTCGGACGGGCCGTTGACCAGTGACCAGGCAACAATCCCGTCGCGGTCGATCAGGAACGTCCCGCGCTCTGCAAACCCTCCGCGATCGTCGAAGACGCCGAACGCCTGCGCCGCTCCGCCGTGCGGCCAGTAGTCGCTGAGCACCGGGAAGAAATAGCCGTGAGCATCAGACCAGGCCCGCTGGGTGAACATGTGATCGCAGGAGACGGCCAGAACCTGGACGTCGCCACTCTCGAAGGCGCCAAGGTCGTCGCGGATCTCTCGCAGCTCGCCGGTGCAGATGCCCGAGAACGCGAACGGGAAGAACACCACCACGACGTTCTTGACGCCACGGAAGTCCGACAACGAGACCGGCTTTCCCTGCTGGTCCCTCAGGCGGAAGTCGGGAGCGACCTCTCCGACAGTGAGGGCAGCGCGTGAGGTAGCTGTCTCGCTAGGGCTCATCATGGCAACAGTCTGCCAGCAGCCGCCGGCGAGGCCAGCCACAGGTCAGCGGCGGGCTGACTTGGGAGAGACCAGACGGCTGCCGTTCCAGTCTCGGGCGGCGTTGGTGCTGCCGGACGAATGAAGCCCCGTCGTCACCGCGGCCTCCTGGATATCGCTGGGGTCGACCTGTCCGGGGCGACCGGCCTTGGGCGTAAGCAGCACGATGAACCCGCGTTCGGCAAGGTTCGTCAGTGCGTCCACGAGCGCGTCGATGAGATCACCGTCATCCTCGCGCCACCACAGGACCACCGCATCGACGACGTCGCCGTAGTTCTCGTCCTCGAGCTCGGAGCCACATATCTCCTCGATCGCCAGACGGAAGTCGTCATCGACGTCCTGGTCGTATCCGTACTCCTGGACTACCTGTCCAGCGGCAAAGCCGAGCTTTGCCACCGAACCGTTCGTCGCCGCGGCTTCCGCGGTCGCAACCACGAGTGTTCCCCTCTGACATGGACCAAGCTGGCGCCCGATCCTTGGATGCTCCTCTGCGTAGTCCACTAGGTCTGGGGGAATCTTGCAAGCAGACGCGGAAATTGCCTTGTCACAGGACCTGATCCGCGCGGCCCGACGGACCCCACATACCGGGCAGTAGCTCTCCGGCGTTGTGACGTAGGCCGGACTTTGTTAGAGGATGGCTGAGGTCACCAGAGCGCACCTGTCGACACCACCGCCGTCGGCGGCGTCAGTGACCGGCTCGTCACGAGAAAGGACACAGCGTGATGGCACGCGACGCATTCGGACCGATCCTCAACGGCATCCCCAGCCGGATCCCGGATATCGACCCCGAGGAGACCCAGGAGTGGCTGGAGTCTCTTGACTCGGTCATCGACTCGGTCGGCCGGACCCGGGCCCGCTTTGTCATGCGCAAGCTGCTCGAACGAGCCCGCGAGCGCCAGGTGGGGGTGCCCTCGCTCACCACGACGAGCTACATCAACACCATCGCCCCGGAGGCCGAGCCGTGGTTCCCCGGTGACGAGGAGGTCGAGCGTCGCTACCGCGCCTTTGTGCGATGGAATGCCGCGATCATGGTCCACCGGGCGCAGCGGCCCGGCGTCGGCGTGGGCGGCCACATCTCCTCCTATGCCTCGGCTGCGACGCTCTACGAGGTCGGCTTCAACCACTTCTTCCGGGGCCGCGACCACGAAGGTGGCGGCGACCAGATCTACGTCCAGGGCCACGCCTCCCCCGGCATCTACGCCCGGGCGTTCCTGGAAGGCCGGCTGTCCGAGGCCCAGCTGGACGGCTTCCGCCAGGAGCACAGCCATGTGGTGGACGGCAAGCCGGTGGCGCTGTCCTCCTACCCCCACCCGCGTCTCATGCCGGACTTCTGGGAGTTCCCGACCGTCTCCATGGGCCTGGGCCCGATGAACGCCATCCACCAGGCGCAGTTCAACAGGTATCTGCACAACCGCGGCATCAAGGACACCTCCCAGCAGCACGTCTGGGCGTTCCTCGGCGACGGCGAGATGGACGAGCCCGAGTCGCGCGGCCTGCTTCACGTCGCGGCCAACGACGAGCTCGACAACCTGACGTTTGTCATCAACTGCAACCTGCAACGCCTCGACGGCCCGGTCCGTGGCAACGGCAAGATCATCCAGGAGCTCGAGGCGACCTTCCGCGGTGCCGGCTGGAACGTCATCAAGGCGATCTGGGGTCGCGAGTGGGACCCGCTGCTGGCCCAGGACCGTGACGGCGCACTGGTGAACCTGATGAACACCACCCCCGATGGCGACTACCAGACCTACCGGGCCAACGACGGCGCCTTCATCCGGGAGCACTTCTTCGGCCGCGACCCGCGCACCCGCGCGATGGTCGAGAAGATGACCGACGAGGACATCTGGAAGCTCAAGCGCGGCGGCCACGACTACCACAAGGTCTATGCCGCCTACAAGGCAGCGATGGACCACAGCGGCCAGCCCACAGTCATCCTCGCCAAGACGATCAAGGGCTACAGCCTGGGCACGCAGTTCTCCGGCCGCAACGCCACGCACCAGATGAAGAAGCTGACCCTCACCGACCTCAAGGGCCTGCGTGACACGTTGCGGATCCCGATCAGCGACGAGCAGCTGGATGCCGACCCGTACCTCCCGGCTTACTACCACCCCGGCGAGGACGACCGGACGATCCAGTACCTGAAGGAACGTCGTACCAAGCTCGGCGGGTCACTGCCGCACCGCCGGGTCGAGCACGCGCCGCTGAAGCTCCCCGACGACAGTGCGTATGAGGTCCTCAAGCGCGGGTCGGGCAAGCAGCAGATCGCCACGACCATGGCCTTCGTGCGGCTGCTGCGGGACATGATGCGTGACAAGGAGTTCGGTCGCCGCGTGGTGCCGATCATCCCCGACGAGGCACGGACCTTCGGGATGGACTCGTTCTTCCCGACGATCAAGATCTACAACCCCCACGGCCAGAACTACACCCCTGTGGATGCCGAGCTGATGCTGGCCTACAAGGAGTCGGTCGACGGTCAGATCCTGCACGTGGGGATCAACGAGGGCGGCTCTGTGGCAGCCTTCACCGCCGCCGGAACGTCGTATGCCACCCACGGCGAGCCGATGATCCCGATCTACGTCTTCTACTCGATGTTCGGTTTCCAACGCACCGGCGACTCGATCTGGGCGGCCGCTGACCAGATGACCCGCGGCTTCCTGATCGGTGCCACGGCCGGACGAACCACGTTGACCGGCGAAGGACTGCAGCACGCCGATGGTCACAGCCCGCTGCTGGCCTCGACCAACACCGCCGTCGTGTCCTACGACCCGGCCTACGGGTACGAGATCGCACACATCATGCAGGACGGGCTGCGCCGGATGTATGGCGACGAGCCCGAGAACCTCATCTTCTACCTCACGGTCTACAACGAACCGAACGTGCAGCCTGCAGAGCCGGAAAACGTTGACGCTGAAGGGATTCTGCGCGGGATGTACCTTCTTGCGCCGGGCCCGGGCGAGGGTCTGCCCGAAGACGCACGCCGGGTCCAGCTTCTCGCGTCCGGTGTCGGCGTGCCGTGGGTCCTCGAGGCGCAGGAGCTGCTCCGCAACGACTGGGGCGTCGTCGCTGACGTCTGGTCGGTCACCTCATGGGGCGAGCTGCGGCGCGACGGGCTGGCCGCCGACGAACAGGCGTTCCTGCACCCGGAGGAGCCCGAGCGCGTGCCGTACGTGACCCAAAGGCTGAAGGACGCGCCCGGACCCGTTGTCGCCGTGTCCGACTACATGCGGGCGGTTCCGGACCAGATTGCGCAATGGGTCCCAGGGGACTTCATATCCCTTGGCGCCGACGGGTTCGGCTTCTCTGACACGCGGGCCGCCGCGCGACGCTACTTCCACATCGACGGCCCGTCAGTGGCAGTTCGGGCGCTCCAGATGCTGGCCAGGCGGGGAGAGATCGACCCGTCGGTTCCTCTCGAGGCGGCGGCGCGATACCGCCTGCTGGATGTCACGGCCGGAGCCTCCGGCAACCCGGGCGGCGAGTCTTAGCAGCCAGCAGCCGGCGCCGGCACGGCGAAAGCTGGTGGCCGCTCGCAGGAGGCGTTGTGGCCGACATACAAATAGGGTGTCCTAATGGCGGCAAAACGTGCACATGGCAGCGCGGCCACGATCCGGCGCATCGAGCGAAGCTCCAGCGCCCTCTCGACGGCTGCGAACCAGTGCATGGAGTCCCGCCACGACTGGTACCGCGACCTCTCGGCAGAGGACCGCTCATGGGTCGGACTGGTCGCGCAGGCTGGCATCGCTGGCTTCCTGGCGTGGTACCGCGACCCGAGTGACAACCCCAAGATCTCGGCGGATGTCTTCGCGACCGCGCCGCGCGAGCTGACCAGGTCAATCAGCCTGGCGCAGACCCTTGAGCTGGTGCGAGCGGTCGTAGATGTCATCGAGGACGACGTTGCGGAGCTCGCGGCGCCAGGGGAGGAACAGATCCTGCGCGAGGGCGTGCTGCGCTACTCACGCGAGATCGCATTCGGTGCCGCGCAGGTCTACGCCCGCGCCGCGGAGGCTCGCGGTGCCTGGGACGCGCGGCTGGAGTCCCTGGTGGTTGACGCGGTCCTGCGTGGTGAGGCCGACGACTCGATGCAGTCACGCGCATCCGCGCTGGGCTGGGACGCGGTCAACCACGTCGCAGTGGTGGCCGGCTCCACGCCTGAGGGCAAGACCGAGGGAGTCGTGGATGCCCTCCGGCGTGCAGCATCCCACCATGGGGTCGAGTCCCTGGCAGCGGTCCAGAGACACCGTCTGGTGGCGATCCTGGGGGGCCTGGAGGACCCGACCCTCACCGTCCACGCCTTGGCCGGATGCTTCGGCGACGGTCCCATCGTCATCGGGCCGACGGTGCCGCACCTGTTCGCCGCCGGGCGCTCGGCACGGGCCGCACTGTCCGGTCTGGACGCTGCCCGCGCCTGGCCCGACGCCCCCCGCCCAGTTCTCGCCGACGACCTGCTGCCGGAGCGTGTTCTTGCCGGGGACGCGCAGGCACGACTCGCACTCATCGAACGCGTCCATCGTCCGCTGCTGGGCGCGGGTGGAGCCCTGTTCGAAACGGCCTCCGCCTACCTGGAAAGCGGCGGCGGGCTCGAGTCCACAGCCAGGATCCTGTTCGTACACCCCAATACCGTCCGCTATCGGATCGCCCGCATCTCCACAGTGACGGGCTATGACCTGAGCCATCCCCGTGAGGCGTACGCAGTACGGCTGGCGCTCGCGGTCGGGCGCCTGGCCGAGTCCACCCAGCGACAGTGGCGACGCTCGATGCAGGGCCAGGAGCCCGGGCTACCGCAGGTGCACGACGACGGCTCTTTGTAGGAACCCTCCAAATCAAGCAGCGATTGTTGGTGCCGGTCGGTCACGACTTGATTACGGCCGAGCTGTGAGGCTGGGAACATGCTCGTCATCGTCTGCCCTGGACAGGGCTCCCAGACCCCCGGCTTCCTCGCCCCCTGGCTCGAGCTGTCGGGTTTCCGCGACCGCATGCAGTGGCTTTCCACAGTCGCCGGCCTCGACCTGGTCAAGCACGGCACCGAGTCCGATGCCGACACGATCAGGGACACCGCGGTCGCGCAGCCGCTGATCGTTGGCGCGGGTCTCATCTCCTTGCTGGCGTTGTTCGAACACCCCGCCGACGGCTTCCGCCTGGTGGCCGCGGGCGCCGGGCACTCGGTCGGCGAGATCACCGCCGCGGCCGCCGCCGGTGTGATCAGCGCCGAACAGGCCATGGTCCTGGTTCGCGAGCGCGGACAGCTCATGGCCGAGGCAAGCGCGGTCAGCGCAACGGGCATGAGCGCCGTCGTGGGCGGCGACAAGGACGACGTGGAACAGACACTGCTCAGACATGGTCTGACTGCCGCGAACAACAACGGCGGAGGCCAGATCGTGGCCGCCGGCACCCTCGAGCAGCTTGCGGCACTGAGCGCCGACCCACCCGCCAAGGCACGCGTGATCCCGCTGCAGGTCGCCGGCGCCTTCCACACTGAGCACATGGCCTCCGCCGTCAAGGGGATGGGCGACATGGCTCGGGCAATCTCCACCCACGACAGCCGCTCTCGTCTGGTGTCCAACCGGGACGGGACCATCGTTCACAGCGGCCGCGAGGTCCTCAACCGCCTGGTGACCCAGATCAGCAGCCCCGTTCGCTGGGACCTGTGTATGGAGACGTTCAAGGACCTCGGAGTCACCGGACTGATCGAGATCCCGCCGGCCGGAACACTGGCAAACCTGGCCAAGCGAGGGCTTCCCGGCGTCGAGGTCTTGGCGCTCAAGTCCCCCGACCAGCTCTCCGACGCCCACCGCATGGTCCTTGAGCACGGCCAGCCCAACCAGATCGCCGACAGCCCCACCTGGCGACTGGTCATCGCACCGGCCAAGGGCGTGGTCAGCTTCACCCGTTCCGAGCCTGGCGCCACGGTGCTTCCGGGCTCCGTGGTCGCGGCCGTGAACACCCTGCGCGACACGTTCGATGTCACGGCGCCCCATGGCGGTCAGGTCATCGAGTGGCTCGTCGAAGACGGCGACCCCGTCTCCCCCGGTCAGCCACTCCTGCGGCTGCACCCCACCAATTCCCTGAGTCGCTAGACCACCACGGAGACAGCAGATGACGACGATGCCCCAGCAACGCAGGACCCTCAGCACCTCGACGGGGGCCGCCCACTCCCGTATCTGGGGCGTCGGTGGCTACCGACCCGAACGCGTGGTCACCAATGACGAGATCTGCGAGCACATCGACTCCTCCGACCAGTGGATCCGCGAGCGCTCAGGCATCATCTCGCGTCGCTTTGCGGCGCGTGACGAGACCGTGGTCGACATGGCCGCCGCGGCGGCGAACGAGGCGCTGCGTTCGGCCGGGCTCACGGCGTCGCAGATCAGTGCCGTCATCGTGGCCACGGTCACCCACCCGTACCAGACACCGGGCTCAGCCCCGATCGTCGCTGAGCGCATCGGCGCCACCTCAGCCGTGGCTTTCGACATCTCCGCGGCCTGCGCCGGCTACTGCCACGGCATCGCGCTGGCCAACGACATGGTCCGCGGCGGGAGTGCCGAGTTCGTCATGGTGATCGGCGTCGAGAAGCTGTCCGACTTCACCGACAAGACCGATCGTGGCTCGGCTTTCATCTTCGGCGACGGCGCCGGCGCCTCGATCATCGGTCCCTCGGACTTCCCGGGGATCGGCCCCACAGTGTGGGGTTCTGACGGTGCCAAGTGGAAGACCATCTCGCAGCGCAACTCCTGGATCGAGGTGCGCGACGGCGACGTCGCGTGGCCGGCGATCACGATGGAAGGGCCGGCCGTGTTCCGCTGGGCGGTCTGGGACATGGCACCCATTGCGCAAGCTGCCCTCGACCAGGCGGGCATCAAGGCCGAGGACCTCGACGCCTTCATCCCCCACCAGGCCAACATGCGCATCATCGACGCGTTGGTCAAGCAGCTCAAGCTGCCCGAGCACGTCCCGGTCGCACGCGACATCGCCGAGACCGGCAACACCTCGGCGGCATCGATTCCCCTCGCAACCCAGCGGATGCTCGACTCGGGCGAGGCGCCGCACGGCGGCCTGGCTCTGCAGATCGGGTTCGGCGCCGGCCTCGTCTATGCCGCGCAGGTCGTCGTCCTTCCCTGAAAGCTCCCGCCGTCCCGACGGGCCATTCGGGTCACACAGCACCACACGTAGATCCCACTTACCGCGACAACAAGGAGTTCAAACCATGGCCCTTACCGAGCAGACAATCCTCGAAGGTCTCGCCGAGATCGTCAACGAAGAGACCGGTCTCGACACCGCCTCTGTCCAGTTCGACAAGTCCTTCACCGACGACCTCGACATCGACTCGCTGTCGATGATGACCATCGTCGTCAACGCCGAGGAGAAGTTCGGCGTCCGTATCCCCGACGACGAGGTCAAGAACCTCAAGACGGTCCGCGACGCCGTGGGCTTCATTGCCGGCGCGCAGGTCTGACCCACGCTTGTCCGCTGTGGTGCGTTGTGGCCAGTCGGCTCCAACGCACCACAGACAGCCCCATCTGAATCGATCACGGGCGGCCAGCACCCCCGGATGACCGCCGCCAGGGACGCAAGCCCCCATCTCCGTATTCCGTACACCGACCTCCGTGCAGGCCGCCCCCCGTATGGGCGCCCGGGCCCACCGAACACAAGGAGCAGAACCGCCAATGACCCCTAACCACGAGCAGCGCATCGTCGTGACCGGTCTGGGCGCGACCAGCCCCGTCGGAGGCACCGTCCCCGAGACCTGGGAAGCGATCCTGGACGGCACGTCCGGCGTGCGGACGATGCCGTTCGACTGGGTCGAGACCTACCAGCTGCCAGTGAAGTTCGCAGCCATGATCAAGCAGTCACCGCTGGAGGTTCTGGGCAGGGTCGAGGCTCGCCGTCTGGACCCCGCAGGTCAGTACGGTCTGATCGCCGCACGTGAGGCCTGGGCCGACGCAGGCACTCCGGAGGTCGACCCCGAGCGTCTTGGCGTCGTCATGGGCTCCGGAATCGGTGGGGTCAACACGCTTCTGGATCAGTGGGACACCTTGCGGGAGAAGGGCGTTCGTCGCGTCTTCCCGCTGGCCGTGCCCATGCTGATGCCCAACGGTCCCGCCGCGGCAGTCTCCCTTGAGCTCGGCGCCCGCGCCGGGACGCACACACCCGTCAGCGCCTGCGCCTCCGGAGCAGAGGCGATCGGCCTGGCCATGCAGATGATCCGCAGCGGCCGCGCCGATGTCGTGGTTGCCGGTGGGACCGAAGCCGCGATGCATCCGATGCCCATCGCCGGATTCGCAGCGATGCAGGCACTGTCGACCCGCAATGACGATCCCGAAGGGGCCTCCCGTCCCTATGACACCGGCCGCGACGGCTTCGTCCTGGGCGAGGGCGCCGCTGTTGTGGTGCTGGAGACCGAGGCGCACGCGAAAGCCCGCGGCGCCAAGATCTACGCCGAGGTAGCAGGGATTGGCATGTCCTCGGACGCTTACCACATCGCGGCACCGGATCCCGTGGGCGCGGGCGCATCGCGTGCGATGCGCGAAGCCGTGACAAGCGCCGGGCTCTCACCCAAGGACGTCGTGCACATCAACGCCCACGCCACGTCGACTCCCGTGGGTGACATCGCCGAGTCCAACGCCATCCGTCTGGCCTTCGGTGACGACGCTGACCAGATGGCGGTGAGCGCGACCAAGTCGATGACCGGCCACCTGCTCGGCGCCGCCGGCGCGCTCGAGACGATTCTCACCATCCTTGCCGTCCACCACCGTCTGGCACCGGCAACGATCAACCTCGTGGACTTCGACCCGCAGATCTCGCTCGACGTCGTGCATGGAGAGCACCGCAAGCTGCCGGCTGGCGACATCGTGGCGCTGAACAACTCCTTCGGGTTTGGTGGGCACAACGTGGCACTGACAGTTCGCAGTACCTGATGACCCGTATGCCGAGCCCGGCAGCCGAACTGGCCGTGGCCGCAACCAAGCCCAAGATCGACAGGGAGAACGACCCTCGCAACCCGCGCAGGCGTCTCGAGGCGTTCTTCGACGACGGCCGGCTCGAGCTGATCACAGCTGAGGACACCAGCGGCATTCTCTGCGCGGTGGGCCCGGTGCGCGGCATCCCCGTCGTCGTCTTCTGCTCGGACGCCACGATCCAGGGTGGCGCGATGGGCTATGCGGGCTGCAAGGCAATCCTCGTGGCCTACGAGCGCGCCCTGGCCGACGACGTGCCGATCGTGGGGATCTGGCACTCCGGTGGCGCCAGGCTGGCCGAAGGCGTCGTCTCGCTTCACGCGGTCGGTGAGGTGTTCGCGATCATGACCCGGGCGTCCGGCAAGATCCCGCAGATCTCCATCGTCATCGGCGCGGCAGCCGGCGGCGCAGCCTACGGTCCGGCGTTGACCGACATCGTGATCCTCGGCCCCGACGGGCGCATCTTCGTGACCGGCCCGGACGTCGTGCGTTCAGTCACCGGCGAGAACGTCGACGCGCTGCGGCTCGGCGGGCCCGAGCCGCACGGTCGGCGCTCCGGCGTCGTCCACATCGTCACCGAGACGACCGAGGCGGCATACCAGCGTGGCCGGCAGCTGTGTTCCCTGCTGGCCGACCAGGGCAAGCTGGACGTGGACTCGGTGTCCGATCGCGATCTGGCAGAGACCTTTCCGGAGTCTGCTCGCCGGGCCTACGACGTGCATCCGCTGATCGCCAACGTGCTTGACGACCCCGAGACCAACATCGAGCTGCACCCCAAGTGGGCTCCGAACATCACGACCACCCTGGGCCGTTTCGGTGGCCGGACGGTCGGCGTCGTGGCCAACAACCCGATGCGCCTCGGCGGCTGTCTCGACTCGTCCTCGGCCGAGAAGGCCGCACGCTTCGTGCGCATGTGCGACGCCTTCGGTATCCCCCTCATCGTGCTGGTGGACGTGCCCGGTTATCTGCCCGGCGTCGGCCAGGAGTGGGACGG
>JBDTMW010000056.1:0-10501 GCA_039934065.1 Actinomycetota bacterium
CGGGTCAAAGCGGTGCGCCGTATGCCGATGCCTTGCTTTCCAGTCGGATCGCGCCGTCCAAACAACTGCTGGCTCTTGCCGCGGATGAAGTGCAGCGCCGGGAGATGTTTGTCCTGCTGGATGAGCAGCGAGACGCGTACAACTACGTGCTGCACGCCGTCGAGCGAGCCCGCCGGGCAAATGAGAAGACCACGGTGATCATCTCGGGAGGCCCCGGCTCAGGGAAGAGCGTCATTGCGCTCTCGCTGCTGGGCGAGCTCTCAAGACAGGGCCGGACCGTCATCCACGCCACCGGGTCGCGTTCTTTCACCCAGACGCTGCGCAAGGTGGCCGGCGCCCGGGCGCCCAGAGTGAAGAAGATGTTTCAATACTTCAACTCATTCATGGCGGCTGATGCCAATGACCTCGATGCCTTGATCCTGGATGAGGCACATCGCATCCGAGAGACGTCGGTCGATCGCTGGACCAAGGCCGAGTTTCGCCGTGGCCGTCCCCAGATCGACGAGCTCATCGCTGCAGCGCGGGTCCCGGTCTTCCTGCTGGACGAGTTCCAGGTTGTGCGTCCGGGGGAGCAAGGCACTGTTGATGACATCGAGAAGAACGCCCTGGCGCGGCGGATTCGAGTCGAGAAGATCGACCTCGATGCCCAGTTCCGTTGTGGTGGCTCGGAGGAGTACCTCCTCTGGGTCAAGCGACTGCTGGGGCTGACGCCCGGCGGACCGATCCAATGGATAGGTGATCCGCGCTTCGATGTGGAGGTCGTCGACTCGCCATATGAGATGGAGGCGTCACTCAAGACGAGGATCGCGGATGGGTACAGCGGGCGCATCGCTGCTGGCTACTGCTGGCCGTGGAGTGATCCTGAACCGGACGGCACCCTGGTACGCGATGTCAAAATCGGGGGATGGTCGCGCCCGTGGAACCTGAAGGGTGACCGGTCTGTCGAAGGAGCCCCGGCCGCTGCTCTCTGGGCCACCGACCCCGCCGGGTTCGACCAGGTCGGATGCGTCTACACCGCCCAGGGTTTCGAGTACGACTACGCCGGCGTCGTCATCGGGCCCGACTTGGTCTGGCGTGACGACGCCTGGGTAATGGTGCGTTCGGCCAACAAGGACCCAGACTTCCGGAACGGCAAGAAGGTGGAGGACGTCCAAGCCGACCGGCTGATCCGCAACGTCTACAAGGTCCTACTCACGCGCGGTATGCGCGGAGTCGCGATCTACTCGGTTGATGCCACAACGAATGCTCGCCTCCGTGAACTCGTGGGCAACAGGGCTGTCGCCTCGTCGTAGCCGCACGTAGGTGCTGTCGGACTGGGACTCTGGACCACTTCACGTCTGCTGGTTCTCGTGGTGAAGTAGGTTCGAAACATCTGCATCTGAAGGAGTGCCCGTCATGATCGACCGTGCGAGGTTGACCGAGATGTACGCCCGCGAGCGGGCAGATTTCGTGGCCCGTCACCCGCTGTCGGCGGCGGCCTACGAGCGCGCTGACCACCTTTTCGGCCAGGTGCCGATGACCTGGATGAACAAGACCGTCGGCGGCTTCCCGGTCTACCTCGACCGCGCGCTGGGCAACCGGGTCTGGGACATCGACGGTTTCGAGTACGTCGACTTCGCGCTGGGCGATACCGGTGCCATGGCGGGGCACTCGCCCGCGGCGACCGTGGCCGCCATACAGCACCGGATCGGCACCCAGGGCGGCATCACCACCATGCTGCCCACCGAGGACGCCGAGTGGGTCGGCGCCGAGCTGACCCGCCGGTTCGGGCTTGAGCGCTGGAGCTTCTCGCTGACCGCGACCGACGCCAACCGCTGGGCGATCCGCCTTGCGCGGGCGTTGACCGGCCGGCCCAAGATCCTGTTCAACAGCTACTGCTACCACGGCAGCGTCGACGAGTCGCTGATCGTCGTCGGTCCCGATGGCGAGGGCATGAGCCGACCCGGCAACGTCGGCGAGCCAGCCGACGTCACCCTCACATCGCGGGTCGCGGAGTTCAACGATCTCGAGGGCCTCGAACGCCAGCTGGCACATGGTGACGTCGCTGCCGTGCTCATGGAGCCGGCCCTGACCAACATCGGGATCGTCCTGCCGGAGCCCGGCTATCTCGAGGGCGTTCGCGAGCTCACCCGCCGGTATGCCGTGCTGCTCATCAACGACGAGACCCACACCTTCTCGGCGGGACCGGGTGGAGCGACCAAGGCGTGGGGGCTGGAGCCCGACATGCTGGTTATCGGCAAGTCGATCGCAGGCGGCATCCCGATGGGCGCCTATGGTCTGAGCTCCGAACTCGCCGACCGGGCACTGGCCCGTACCGACCTAGACCTCGTCGACATGGGTGGTGTCGGCGGCACTCTGGCGGGCAACCCGCTGTCGATCGCAGCCACCCGGGCGACTCTCGAGCACGTCCTGACCGACCGTGCATTTGACCAGATGATTGACACCGCAACGTATTTCGCGGCCGGTGTTCAGTCCGTGATCGATCAGCATGCCCTGCCTTGGTCACTGAGCCAGCTCGGCGCGCGGGCGGAATACCGTTTTGCCAGCCCTCCGCCCCGCAACGGCACCGAATCGGCGGCCAGCGCCGACACGGAGCTCGAGGACTGCATTCATCTCTACCTGTTGAACCGCGGCATCATGCTGACGCCCTTCCACAACATGGCACTGATGTCGCCCGTCACCACCGCGGCCGACGTCGACCTGCACCATGGCGTCTTCGGGGCCATGGTCGCGGAGCTCATCCGCGGCTGACTCGATAGAACAGGTCAGCCGTTGCACGGATCCCGCGAGCTCATTGGCATGCGCGTCGTTGTCAGAATGCCGTCCGTCTTCTAGTCTTTTCTGTATAGGAATCCGCCCTCTTTCGTCCTTTCTGACGAAGCGCTTTTGTGCCAATTCACCCATAGGTTTGAAATTGCGAGTTTTCGTCCTCGCGACCCTCGTTCGACAACCGCGTCTAGCAACGCTTGGAGGGGTTTTGGAAGTTCGTCCGACCGATCGCGCTCGCGATGCCAAGATCAGTCGCGAGCTTTCCCGGGAGTTCTCCGGCGTGCAGATCCTTCATCGCGCCGTGAGGCAAGCAGTCCAGGGCGTTGATGGCTGTGACTTTGCCGGCGTCTCTCTGCGGACCCATCAAGGTGAGGTGCAGACGCCCGCTTGGACGTCCCCCGCTGTGTGGGCGGCCGACGCCATACAGGTCCCCCTGGGTGAGGGGCCGTCGCTCGAGCAGACGTGGACCTCGGACCACGTCATCGTGCACGACCTGAGCGTCGGCCCGCGGTGGACGCGGTGGGCGCCGGAGGTCATCAAGCTGGGTCTGCGCTCCCTGATCAGCGTCCGGCTACCAGGCGGGACACAGACTTTCGCTGCACTCAACCTGTATTCCGCAGAGCCCTCCAGGTTCGGGTCGAAGTCACTGGATCAGGCGTACTCGTACGCGGTGGAGGTCCTGGACGCGATCGAAGCCGGCGGCGGTGCAACCGACTTCGAGGCAGCCATGTCGACCAGAAGTATTGTCGGCATGGCCGAAGGAATGATGAGGTACCGCTACGGATTCTCCCAGCAGCGCGCGCTCGCTCTGCTGCTGACGTACTCCGCGAGATCGCACGTCAGTCTGCGCGATGCCGCGAAAGAGTTCGTCCGCGAAGGGAGAGACGTATGACGGTCAAAGCAGCCGTGCTCGCGCAGTTGGTCAAGGTGGTGGCCAGCGAAGGATCTGACAAGCCTTTGCCGGTGCGGCTTTGCCTGGCGTCCAACGCAATCCTCGGCACGGACGGAGCGGCGGTCACCTTGTGCTACACCGAGGCGACTCGGTTGACGGTCTGCGCCACGGACGAGATCGCGGCAAGGCTGGAGGACTTGCAGGATGTCCTCGGTGAAGGGCCGGGCCCTGACGCCTACACCACCGGGCGGATTGTTCGCTCGGCCCTCGATGAGCGTGCGTCGCGACGTTGGCCGTCCTTCTCGGCAGCCGCACGAACCGAAGTCGGGCCGGCTGCGATCTCGGCCATTCCCATCCAGCCAGGCATCGACGTGCTTGGCGTACTGACCCTGTATCAGCTCCCGGCCAGGCCGCTGGCAGAGGAACCGGCTGTGGCGCAGTTCGTTGCGGACACGTTGGGGGCCGCGTTGCTTCGCGACGGGGGGCTGAAGGAAGACATGGGTACCGCGCCCTGGTCGGCGCAGGCCCAGGTTCACCAGGCGGCCGGAATGGTCATCGCCCAGCTCGGGGTGGGTCCTGAGGATGCCCTGGCTCTGCTGAGAGCCCACGCCTTTGCTGACGGCGCGTCGATGGCGGTCATCGCCAGGGCGGTCGTCGAGCGCCGGCTCGACTTCAGCCTCGAGGACGACAGCAGGGCACTCCCGAGCTGATCACGGGAGACAGAGCAGGGCATCCGTGACCGCCGCTGCGGAGGGAATCGTCACCTGTTCCGGCAGCGGCCAGCGGCCAGTTCGAGGGTCGGTGTCGGCGAAAGGCACCATACAGGAGGATGATGGGAACATGGCCTCACCCGCGCCCAGGCGCCGACTGCCCGGAAGTCCCTTCAATGCCGCACGTGATGCAATTCCGCCGGACGAGATTTTTCAAGTGGGTGACCGCGTAGCCCATGACCGTCACGGCCTGGGCCGCGTCCTCTCCGTCAGTGGCACCGTTGCGGTCGACGCCGACTTCGGTTCAGGCTCGCGTCGGGTGTCCACGCCGACCTCGAAGATGCACAAGCTCTGAGCTGATCTGAGTCATCCAGCTGCGGGGTTCGCCCTGCGGCTCAGCGGCACCTGTTTTCGCGGACCCCTTCGTCGGGGCCATAAGTCTGCGTGAGTCTGCGTGCCAAGATGCACCGCGTGAACGAATACATGAAGGTCAATCAGGCCAACTGGGATCAGCGGGCGCCAGCGCACGCGAAGTCACCCGGCTACAACGTCCAGCGGTTCATCGACGACCCCGCCTTCATCGGCGAAGTGGTGCAGTTCGACCGTGGCCGGCTCGGTGATGTCCGTCCTGGGACGCGAGCGGTACGACCTGGTCTTCACCGGTATCGGCGCCCTTTGCTGGCTTCCGAGCATCGCGCGATGGGCTGCCACCGTTGCGGCTCTGCTCAAGCCCGGCGGCCGACTGTTCATCCGTGAGGGCCACCCGATGCTATGGGCGCTTTCCGACGCCCGCCCGGACGGCCTCCTGGCTGTTGACCTCCCGTACTTCGAGCGAGGCGAACCCAGCGTGTGGGAAGACGGCGGCACGTACGTCGAGACCGATGTGGTCTTCACAGCCAACACGACTCATGAGTGGAACCACGGCCTGGGCGAGATGGTGACGGCCCTCATCGCCGAGGGCCTGCAGATCACCGGGCTGGTCGAGCACGACAGCGTTCCCTGGGAAGCACTGCCGGGGCAGATGACCAACGAGGGTCGTGGTGAGTGGCGGCTCACCGATCGACCGTGGCGGCTGGCCGCGAGCTACACGCTCCAGGCAGTCAAGACAGGCTGAGCACCTCGAACACGCCACCGTTGGCGTCGGGCTGACTGGGCTCTGTCGCAAACCCCCACCTGCTGCTTTCATGGAGGGGTGTCGTTGCGCCTGACGTCCGAACCTTCCGTGACCGGTCGCGTGGTCCGGGGCAGCAGGGCCGCCGGTACGTTTGCCCAGGCCCTGGAGTCAGTCGCGCCGGTTCTGGTCGGTCGCGCCGTCGTACTCGCTGGGATTTCGCAGCCGGCGCCGGTGTCCGCGTCCGTGCTGGAGGAGCTCGTCGACCTGCTCATCGAGGGCGGCTGTGACGAGGTGGTGGTGGGCGCCGTGCTCTCGGTCAGCGACCGCGACCGTGGTCATCGAAGCGTTCAGGAACTCGCTCACAGCGCCGGGCTGACAGGTCGCAGCCGCCGCGGACGGCGGTACGACGTGCTGGATCTCAGCGCCTCCACCGTGCCATCGGCCGTGCCCGACACCAGTGTGCTGGCTGGCCGGGATGTGGCGTCCGACTGGGCCGAAGCCGACGTGCGCGTCGTCCTCGCACGGTGCCTCACCAGCCTTGCCGACGCGTATGACGGGTGTCTGGCCGCGCTTCTGGGCGCTGCCCCCGCAGTGGCAGGCGCCGATCCGGCGGACGTTGTCACCGACCTGTTGATGTACCTGCCCCCGGCGCTCGCGGTCATCGACGCGACGGTGACGAGCCACGGTGTCGACGGGAGACACCTTCTGCGCGAGCTTGACACCGACTCGCTGGTTATCGCCCGCGATGCACTGCTCGCCGACTCCACCCTCGCGACGTTGTTGGGCCAGGACCGAGCCTGCTCCCGCTTGGTCGGGCGCGCGGTGCGAGTGCTCGGTGAACCGCTGGGCCGTGTCGCCGGGGATCTCACCCCGTTCGCCGAGGTGGTGCGGCCGCATCCCTTGCTGATCAACGCCTTTCGCCGCGCGGGCTCAGAGCAGTCAGTGGAGCGGGTGCTTAACGCCGCGATCGGGGGGCCGGACCCGGGCGCGTCCGCGAGCGATCCGGTGCTGGCCGGCATACGCGGGGTTCTGACCCCGCTGGTGGCGGCTGCGGACGAGCCAGGGGGCCATGTTGCTCTCCTTGGCCTGCTCACTGCCGTGGCCGGCGTTGTCGACCAGACGCAGGGTTGGTCGGTGCCCTTCAGCAAGGACCGGGTCCAGCGGGTCGAGGTGCCGTTGGGGTTCGACCCGGGGGCGTTCGCAGCAGACGAGTACGACGCGCTGCCCGCATTCTTCGCCCCCTTCGAACGATCGCTCGAAGGGATCGCGGACGACTCGGAGCCGGGTTCGGGGGCGGGCGAGGAGTCGATGCGTTGGAGAATCCTGGACGGCGCCGTGGTCTTCGAGACGTCACGGGTGATGGCGGCCGACTACGGGGAGTTCGTTGCCCGGGTTGACGTGGCGGCGGGCATCAGCCTGATGGCGGACTATCTCGGCGGGCGGCGGGTCGCGATCTCGGCGGACGATGAGGGACGGGTCGTGAGGCAGGCGGAGCGCAATCTGTATCTGCCGCAACCGAACTACCTGGCCATCTGGGGTGGAGTGCCGATCGACGTCTGCAAGATCGAGCTTGTGCAGCGCAGCGCGACCGAGCAAAGACTTCTGTGGCGAACCGTCGCCAGCCTCAACGAGTCGGCCAGGTGGGACGACGGAAGCCTGACCTTCACCGATCTCGGCGCCGGACGCACGCGGGTCACGGTGCGAGGTCGCCAGCTCTTCACGTTGCCGCCGGCCTGGTCTGGCATCGACCTTGATCTGTTGCCGGAGCTGAAGGCGCCACTCGTCGAGGACGCCTATCGGCGCTTCTTCACCGCGACGTTCGACAACCTCGAGGCGTGCTTTGAGGGGCGTCCGTTCCGGATCGGGCGCCCCCCGACGGCCGGTGGCGAGCCACTGGCCACCGAGTCGCTGCACCAGCTGCTGGGGGTCGCCCAGTCATGGCTCGATGACCGATCTGCCGATCGGACAGGCCCATTCGGAGCTAGTGGTCGCGAGCAGCCCGACGAGATCGACCTGCACGGATTCAGCCACTTCAGCGGTTCGCGATGAAGATCGCGGTCACGGGAGCCACCGGTCTGCTGGGAGGGCAGGTGGTTCGGGCGGCTCTGGCCGAGGGCCACGACGTGACCGCCATCGTGCGCACGACGGGGACGGCGCAGCTTCAAGGCCTTGATGTCCGGCAGGTCCGGGCCGGGCTTGAGGACGTGAAGCGGTTGGGTACGGCGTTGAAGGGGGTGGAGGGGCTGGTCCACTGCGCGGCGGTCTACGCGTTCGGTGCGGACCGTGCCGCCGAGGTGGAACGGGTGAACGCCGACGGCACGCGGACGGTGGTCGAGGCGGCGGCTGCCGCGGGCGTCGGGTGCGTGGTGGTGACGACCTCATCGGTGACCTGTGGGTCCAGCGAGTCCCCTTCTGCTCGTGACGAGTCGGCGCACCTGGGCAAGGAGCCGTCACCTCCGTACTACGCCAGCAAGGTGGCACAGGAGGAGGTCGCCCTGACGACGGGGGAGGCACGCGGCATACCCGTCGTCCTGGCCCTGCCCACCGTTGTCATCGGAGGGCCGTTCGGAAGGTTGGCGCCGAGCAACGCGATCGTTCTTCGTTACCTGCTCGACGTCACTCGCAGCACCTACCCAGGCGGCTGCAACGTCGTGGATGTCAGAGACGTCGCCCGCGGCCACCTGTTGCTGCTCGAGCATGGCGTGGCCGGGCAGCGCTATCTGCTGGGAGGTCAGGATCTGACCTGGCGGATGCTGCACACCCTGGTCGCCGAGCTGGCGGGGCTGCCCGGACCGTATGCCGAAGTTCCCGCCCCCGTGGCATGGGCTGCCTCGGCCGCCGCGGAGGGCTGGGCGAAGCTGACCGGCGGAACTCCACTGTCGACGCGCGAGGAGGCGATGACGGTCGGACGGTACTACTGGTACTCCAGTACCCGGGCTGCCGCGCTCGGGTACAGGTGGCGACCTGGGCGTGAGGCGCTGGCCTCGTCGTTGGCCTGGCTGGTGGTCAGTGACCATGTGCCGCGCTTCGTGCGGGAGGGTCTGCGGCTCGCGCCCGAGGTACGCGCCGCCCGACCCCTGGTCCCCTCTTCACCGTCGCCACAGGCGTCGTGACCGGGTGTCGCATCCAGGCTGACTCCGCTCAGGTGTGACACCAATCACGCCCGGTTGGTGTAGATCACCATCAAAATGGTAATAATCACCCATTGACTCCTGCGACGATTAATGCATGTGGCCTGCGCAGAACGAGTCATCCCCGACCCTGCGCACCATTGCCCGGGCCGTTGGTTCGGGAACCATGGCGGCGGACGTAACGGAGACCCCGACCTCCGCTGCCGGCCGATTGAAGGGCAAGACTGTGACCGAAACCCGGGTCGAAGAAGATCTGCTGGGTTCCAAAGAGGTGCCGATCGGTGCCTACTACGGCATACACACGGTGCGTGCTTTGGAGAACTTCAAGATCAGCTCAGCGAAGATAAGCGACGTGCCTGAAATGGTGCGGGGCATGGTCATGGTCAAGAAGGCCTCAGCCATGGCGAACAGGGACATGTACACCATCCCGGCCGACGTGGCCGACGCCATCATCGCGGGGTGCGATGCGGTGCTGGCCGATGGCCGCTGCATGGACCAGTTCCCGATTGACGTCTTCCAGGGCGGTGCCGGGACCTCCGTCAACATGAACACCAACGAGGTCATCGCGAACCTCGCTCTCGAGCACATGGGTCTGGACAAAGGCCGGTACGACGTGGTCAACCCCAACGAGCACGTCAACGAGAGCCAGTCCACCAACGACGCGTATCCCAGTGGCTTCCGGATCGCGCTCTACACCGTCGTGGAAAAGCTGCAGGCCGAGGTCGAGAACCTCGCCACCGCCTTCGACGCCAAGGGTGACGAGTTCGCCGACGTGCTGAAGATGGGCCGCACCCAGCTCCAGGACGCCATCCCCATGACGCTTGGGCAGGAGTTCAAGGTCTACGGAGTCCTCATGCGTGAAGAGGTCCGTGCGCTCGCTCGTGCCGCTGAGCTGCTGCTTGAGATCAACCTCGGTGCGACCGCCATCGGCACCGGCCTGAACACTCCGGAGGGCTACGCGAAGCATGCAGTCGCGAAGCTCGCCGAAGTCAGCGGTCTGCCGGTGGTCCTCGCCGAGAACCTCAT
Organism: Actinomycetota bacterium; assembly: GCA_039934065.1. Lineage (GTDB taxonomy): Bacteria > Actinomycetota > Actinomycetes > Actinomycetales > Dermatophilaceae > UBA4719. The sequence goes on from JBDTMW010000056.1 coordinate 9,643, forward strand.
CGAGGCGACCTCGGACGCGGGTGCCTATGTATCGATGCACGGCGCGGTCAAGCGCGTGGCGGTCAAGCTCGGCAAGGTCTGCAACGACCTGCGGCTGCTCTCCTCGGGTCCTCGTACGGGTCTGAACGAGATCAACCTGCCCGAGCTCCAGGCAGGCTCGTCGATCATGCCGGCCAAGGTGAACCCGGTTCTGCCCGAGGTCGTCAACCAGGTCTGCTTCAAGGTGATGGGCAACGACGTGACGGTCTCGATGGCCGCCGAGGCTGGACAGCTGCAGCTGAACGTCATGGAGCCGGTCATCGGCCAGGCGATCTTCGAGTCGGTCAGCCTGCTGACCAACGCGTGCCAGAACCTGCGGGTGCGGTGCGTGGACGGGATCACGGCCAACCCCGAGGTCTGCCTGGGCTACGTGATGAACTCGATCGGGATCGTGACCTTCCTCAACCCGATCATCGGCCACCACGCCGGCGACCTGGTCGGCCGGGAATGTGCGCGGACCGGCAAGAACGTGCGAGAGGTGGTCCTCGACATGGGGCTGCTCACTGACACCGAGCTCGACAAGATCTTCTCCTTCGAGAACTTGATCCGGCCCGAGTTCCGGGGCAAGGTCTTTGCCTCTGAGCACACCGTCGACGTCACGCCAGTGGGCGTGACCGCATGATTGCCGTCCAGTTCGCCGTCGTCCTGCTGGCCATCTTCCTCGGAGCCCGGCTGGGCGGCATCGCCATTGGCTTCGCCGGCGGTCTCGGCGTGCTCGTGCTGGCTCTGCTCGGGTTGACGCCCGGCGAGATGCCACTCGACGTGGTGTCGATCATCATGTCCGTCATCGTGGCCATCGCAGCGATGCAGGTGGCCGGCG
>JBDTMW010000057.1:0-10459 GCA_039934065.1 Actinomycetota bacterium
GGATGTCGAAGAACGCGCCCAGCCGATCCACCTCGTGCAGCTCGCGCGCGAGGGCGGAAGCGAGGTCGAACCGGAAGCCGTCGACATGCATCTCGGTGACCCAGTAGCGCAACGAGTCCATGATCAGCTGCAGGACATGGGGGTTACGCATCAGCAGGCTGTTGCCGGTGCCCGTCGTGTCGTAGTACTTCGACTTGTCGTCGTCGACGAGACGGTAGTAGGAGGCGTTGTCGATGCCGCGGAAGGCGATGGTCGGGCCGTTCTCGTTGCCCTCTGCTGTGTGGTTGTAGACCACGTCCAGAATCACCTCGATGTGGGCTTCGTGCAGCGCCTTCACCATGGCCTTGAACTCGGTGACCTGCTGTCCGCGGGACCCGGTGGCGGCATAGGCCGCATGCGGCGCCAGGAAGCCGATGGTGTTGTAGCCCCAGTAGTTTGTCTTCCCCTGGGCCTGCAGCGTCGCGTCCTGTACGAACTGGTGCACCGGCATCAGCTCGATCGCCGTCACGCCGAGCTTGACCAGGTGGTCGATGATCGACTGGTGGCCGATGGCGGCGTAGGTCCCCCGAATCGCCTCGGGAACGTCCGGGTGGGTCATCGTCAGGCCCTTGACGTGAGCCTCGTAGATGACGCTGTCGTGATACTCGTGACGTGGCGGGCGGTCGTGACCCCAGTCAAAGAACGGGTTGATGACCACGGACAGCATGGTGTGGCCCAGTGAGTCCGCGTCGTTGAACGTCGCGCGGTCCTTGAGCTCGTAGGAGTAAAGGGAGTCGTCGCCGTCGATCTGGCCGTCGATGGCCTTGGCGTAGGGGTCCAGCAACAGCTTTGCGGGGTTGCATCGATGACCGTTGGCGATGTCGAACGGGCCGTGAACCCGGAAGCCATAGCGTTGGCCGGGCTCGATTGCGGGGATGAAGCCGTGCCACACATGCCCGTCAACCTCGGTCAGCTCGACCCGCGTCTCGGCGCCGTCGTCCGCAACCAGGCAGACCTCGACTTTTTCGGCAACCTCGGAGAACAGCGCGAAGTTGACTCCTTGACCGTTGAACCGTGCACCGAGAGGGTAGGGATGGCCGGGCCAGATGGTCATGTAGTCCTCAAGAAGTCGCGAATCGTCCGTGTGTGAACGCCTATTCTGTCTTGTTTAGTCCAACTCAGGACACCACCAGCGGGTCAGGCCGGAAACGCCCGCTCGATCACTCTCCCGGCCGACGCTGCGGCGAGATCGCCGGGCAAGGTGCCGAACGTGTGCCCGTGGGATCCGCCGAGCCGGCTCGCGATGAATGCCTCCGAGACGTATGACGGTGCGAAACGGGTCAGCAGGCAGGCTTGCAGCGTGGTGGCGAGCTGTTCGACCAACGCCCGGGCGCCAGACTGCGCGGCCGTGGGCCCGGAGGAACCAGCAGCGTTCTGCAGGGCCGCAACCGCGTTCGTGACCGCCGTATCGAGCCGGTGGTCAGCTCCGTGGGCGAGCTGGAGCTCAGCAGTGAATGCCGCCGCCGACTCTGGCTCGCGGGTCAGCGCGCGGAGCACATCAAGGGCCACGACGTTGCCGGAGCCCTCCCAGACGGAGTTCACGGGGGCTTCGCGATACAGCCGGGCGAGGCCATTCTCCTCGACGATGCCATTGCCACCAAGGCATTCCAGCGCTTCGGCCACCATCGGTGCCGTGCGCTTGCAGACCCAGTACTTGCCGACCGCGACCGCCAGCCGGGAGAACGCGGTATCGCCCTCGTCGACGGCCGCAGCCAGCCGCAGGCCCAGTGTGGTGGCCGCCTCGGACTCAAGCGCCAGGTCCATCAGGACGTTGCGCATCAGCGGCTGGTCGACCAGCGCACTACCAAAGGCCGCGCGATGCCGGGTGTGATGGATACCGCGGACGAGTGCCTGGCGCATCGTCGCCGACGAGCCCAGCACGCAGTCGAGCCGGGTCGCGGCGACCATGTCCAGGATGGTGCGGATCCCACGGCCCTCCTCGCCGAGCTGGACGCCCCAGGTGGTGTCCAGCTCGATCTCGGCCGAGGCGTTGGACCGGTTGCCCAGCTTGTCCTTGAGCCGTTGCAGCTCGAAGGTGTTGCGGGTTCCGTCATCCAGGATGCGGGGGACCACGAAGCAGGTCGGCCCGGCCGGCGCCTGTCCGAGGATCAGGAACATGTCGCTCATCGGTGCGGAGCAGAACCACTTGTGCCCGGTGAGCTGGTAGGTCTGCCCTCCCGCGACCGGACCATCTGGTACAGCCACGGCCACGGTCGTGTTGCTGCGCAGGTCCGAGCCGCCCTGCTTCTCGGTCATACCCATCCCTGCGATGGCTCCACTTTTCGCCGCGTGTGGCCGCAGCCCGAAGTCGTACTCGCGGGAGGCGAGCAGGGGAGTCCAGATGTCGGCGAGGTCGGTGTTCGCCCGGAGGGCGGGCACTGCGGCATACGACATGGACACCGGGCACATGTGGCCCGCCTCGACCTGCGACCAGGCGACGAAACCGACCGCACGGCGGACGTGGGCACCGCTGCCGGCCGGCCTGGTCCACGGCTCGGCGGTCAGGCCGTTGGACACTGCAGTGGACATCAGCAGGTGCCAGGCCGGGTGGTAGTCGACCTCGTCGATCCTGTCCCCTTGCGGTGAATGCGTCTGCAGCACAGGGAGGTTGCGATCTGCCTGGTCGCCCCAGGTCTGTGCCTCGACACTTCCAGCGAGATCGCCCAGCGCCTTGAGTCCGACCAGGTCCTGCTCGTTGCCCCAGCGCTCCAGGCCCTCGAGCAGGGCGGGATCGGCCGAGAGGACGTTGTACTCGCTCAGGGGCGGGGACTGGTTGGTGACCTCATGGGTGCTCACCCCAGTTACCGTAGACGCGTGACATCAGCCGCGGACCCTCATCCGGCCGGATCCGCCGGGCAGACTCGGTGATGAGCCCAAGAGCCCGCATTCGCGCCCAGGTGTCACGGGTGCCGGGAGCGCTGTCGCTGACCCGGCTCCTGCTCGAGACCATCCGTATCTGCATGCGGTACCGCGTGACCGGACTGGCCTCAGAGGCCGGGTTCTTCGCTCTTTTGTCGTTCCCGCCACTGGTTCTGGGACTGATCGGCGGCGTTGGCTACCTGGGCCCCTTGCTCCGCCCGGGCACGGTGCACGAGGTCACGACGGCCATTGAGCAGTACGCGTCGCGGTTCCTCACCGATCAGAGCGTTGACACGGTGATCGTGCCCACGATGAACGATGTGCTGAACAACGGGCGCTTCGAAATCATCTCCGTGGGATTCCTGTTCTCCCTGTGGTCCGGATCACGGGCACTGAACGTCTTCGTCGACACGATCTCGATCATGTACGGGCAAAGCGGCGTGCGCGGGATCGTGCGGACGCGCACGCTGAGCTTCTTGCTCTATCTCCTGGCCCTGGTCGTCGGAGTGATCGTGATCCCGCTGGTTCTGATCGGTCCGTCGCTCTTGTCTGAGCTGCTGCCGGACGGCGTGGACTTCCTGCGGTTCCTCTACTGGCCTGTGGTCGTCACGGTTGCGCTGGCCAGCCTCACGTCGCTCTTTCACATCAGCACGCCGAGACGGTCTCCCTGGCGTCGTGACGTGCCCGGCGCGGTCGTCACGCTGCTGATCTGGCTCCTGACGTCGTTCTTCCTGCGCCGGTCTCTGAGCGCGACCGTGGGTGGCACGTCGATCTATGGACCGCTCGCGGCACCGATCGTCGTCCTGATCTGGCTGTACTTCGCGGCGCTCGCCATCCTCATCGGGGCTGCCCTCAACGCCGCTAGCCGCCGGCTCTGGGCGGTCGACGAGCGGCTGAGCTCGAGGGCGCGCTTGGTCATCTGGCTCAAGGGCGAGGCGGTCCGGCGTCGCGAACCGGCCCATGAGCGGCCGTTGACTCCGGTTCGAGAGACGGCGGACGGGCCCCTTCCGTGAGGCCGGTTGGACTCCGCTCCCTCGGATCGGTTAATGTCTGCACGCACGCACAGCGGGGTATTTCGTCGCTGTCGTCCCGCGGACATAGCTCAGTTGGTAGAGCGCAACCTTGCCAAGGTTGAGGTCGCCGGTTCGAGCCCGGTTGTCCGCTCGAAGGCTTCATGCCTTCACCTCAGACCCTTTCGGATCGTGGGTGAAGGCATGATGTCCGGCACGGTGGAGTGGCCGAGAGGCGAGGCAACGGCCTGCAAAGCCGTCTACACGGGTTCAAATCCCGTCTCCACCTCGGGTCACCACATGAATGGGCGGTTGGCGCAGCGGTAGCGCGCTTCCCTGACACGGAAGAGGTCGCTGGTTCGATCCCAGTACCGCCCACCAGTACGAAAAGGCCCCTGACCTGCGGAAACGCGGTCAGGGGCTTCTTCGTTCCCCGATGTGCAGGCCACCACTGACCGGGCTCGCGCCTGGGCTGCTGGACGCGAACGATGGGCGGGCCCTCAAACGACCGAGGAACTGGGCGTGGCTCCGGGCGAGATGGAATTCACCGGGTGCCTGAGACGGAACTCATCTTGGGGGTCTGCCTCCTTGGTCGTGGGTGTCATCGCCCTATTTCGGATGACACGGCTTCCGCTGGCGGGACACTTCCATGATGGGCAACGGCGCAGGGGCCCCGGGAGATCTGTTCGCTGGGCGGGTCGACGAGCAGGCGCGTCTGGGCAAGGTGCTGTCGGCGTCAGCCAAGGGGGTTCCCGCCCCCGTCCTCGTCCAGGGTGAGGCTGGCGTGGGCAAGACCCGGCTGGTACGTGAGGTGACCGAGCAGTAGCCCTCCAGCTGGTTCGCCAGCTGGTGAAGGAGCATCTCGCCTTCGTGGTGCATCGAAGTTTTGACGACCTGCTGCTCTGGGGTGCGCGAGCCGCCGCTGATGTAGCCGAACAGGCTCGCGACCGATGCGACGCGGAGGGGGGAGCAGAAGGCGACTCACGCACTGGACGACTTGTTGGCCATGGTGGAAGCCACCCCCCAGCGGGTCCGGAGCTGTCGGCCGAGGCTGACCTGATCTGGGCTGCCTACCGGGCCATGGTGGTCGCCGAAACCGGTCGGTGCCGGGGCGGGGACGAACAGGCGGCGGCCTGGGAACGCGCCGCGTCCGACTTCAAGGCCATCGGTGTCCCGTGGCAGGAGGCGATGGCTCGCTGGCGCTGGGCGCAGGCACTGCAGCAGGAAGGCGCCTCGAGGCCATACCACTTCCTCCTCGTGATCCACCTCCGGTGCCGTATGCCACTCACGTCACCGGGGGTGGAGTCAGAGGAGCTGCCTCGCTGACCTACCAGACTCCGAACGTTGGATTTGCCGGTGCGGCTCATCCCGCGACGGGGGTGTGACGCGTCGGCGCGTCCTGCCCGTGGCGCCTGCGAGAGCGGGCCGTCGCGGCACCGGCGCCTGCCAGTGCGACTCCGCCCGCTGTTCCCAGGGCGATCTTCATCCACGGAGTCGACTCGGGCGTCGGGGGAAGCGGAGGCGTGAAGGTGCAGCCTGCGCCAACACAGCTGACCCCGCCGCCGGGTTCCAGCCTTGCCTGGGCGGGTGCCGTGGACATGATGGTGGCGATTCCTGCCGCTGCCAGACCTGTTGCGATACGTGTTGCCATGCGTGCCATCTCGATCTCCTCCTGGAGAGCGTCGGTGATTGGATGACTTCAATGTCGCCGAAGGTGGTTGCGGTCCGCATCGGGGACGAAACCTCATCTTTGGGGTCGGCCCCCTTAGACGTGGGTGTCATCGCCCTTATTCCAGATGGCACGGGCTACTGCGGGCGAGACACTGCCACGATGGGCAACTGCGCAAACGCCACCCGAGATCTGTTCCCTGGGCGCGTCGATGAACAGGCGCGCCTGGCCGAGGTGCTGTCGGCATCAGCCAAGGGGGTTCTCGCCCTCGCCCAGGGCCATTGTCAGGTCTGAGCGATGAGTTCGATCTCGACCTGGGCCCCCAAAGGAAGCCCTGCCACCGCCACCGTGGTGCGGGCGGGGTACGGCTCGGAGAACACGTGGGCGTACACCTCGTTCATGGCGGCGAAGTCGGAGAGGTCGGTCAGGTAGACGTTCGCCTTCACGACGTGGTCGAAGGTGAGTCCGGCTGCGGTGAGCACCGCCGAGAGGTTGGCGAACACGCGCTCGGTCTGCGTCGCGACGTCGCCTTCGACGAGCTTCCCGGTTGCGGGGTCGAGCGGGGCCTGGCCCGACAGGTACACCAGGTGTCCCGCCCGGACGGCGTGCGAGTAGGGTCCGACCGCGAGCGGGGCGTCCGCCGCGCTCACGGTCTCTCGTGCGTCAGCCATGCTTCGAGTTCTCCTTGGTCCGCAGGTGGGCCGTCGGCAGGTGCCGTCGGACAGAGCTGGGTGGGCTCGGGTTCGGGTCAGCGTGCGAGCACTCTTACTACGAGGCCACGTGGATCTCGGCGATGGTGTGAGCATCGTTGGAGGTGGCTACTGGGACGTGCGTACTCACCCCGCCAACCCTAGCCATAAGTGAGCTCACGACGATGACCGCGAGAGGACCGGAGCAGCCGTCCGCTCTCGCGCACGGTAGGTGCTGCTGAACGCCGCGCTTTCTCCGAGGAGCTACGGTCAGGGCGTGATGGAGCGACCGAAGGCCAGAGTGTCAAGGGCGCTGTCAGTTCGCATCGACGGGAGTCATCATGGGCTGGGTGTGGCTTGGAATGGCGATCACGGCCGAGGTCACCGCGACTATGGCCCTGCGGGCCAGTGATGGGTTCACTCGATGGTGGCCATCGGTGGTGGTCGTCGTCGGCTACGCCGCCGCGTTCGTCTTGCTCAGTCAGGTTCTCAAGACGATCGGCGTGGGGCTGGCGTATGCCACGTGGTCAGGGTTGGGCACGGCGGGCGCTGCGGTCGGAGCCTGGCTGCTGTTCGGCGAACGGTTCAGCGGTCTGGCGATCTTCGGGATCGCTCTGATCATTGTCGGCGTCGGTGTGCTGAATCTGGCTGGGACCAGCCATAGTTGACCTCTGTCGCAGGATTGGCACCGCGTGCCGCGCCGCAGTGCCGTATCGGGCCCTGGGCGAGCCTGATTGGGTTAGCCGAAGGCCAGCTGGGTGTCGTCTGGGGACGGCTGGGGAACCGGGTGCACACTCCCCGGCGATGAAGCGCCGATCAGTGCGGGGACTTCAGCAGAGATGGCCACGATGGCCGGGTCGATGCGCATCACGGCGTACCCGGCCACCGCGCCCGCGCCGAATCCCGGGGCGAAGATCCGGGTGGGCTCGGTGATGACGCCGTCACGGACCGCGTCGTGGATGGCCAGCGGGATGCTCGCCGACGAGGCGTTGCCGACTGTCTCAACATTGAAGTAGAGACTGTCTTTAGTCAGCCCAGCCTGCAGGGCAAGGTCGATGACCATGGTCTTGTTGGCCTGGTGGGGAACAATCAGGTCGATGCTCTCCAGAAGCGAACCCTTCACACCATCGGGGTCGGGGAGCACGGTGAGCTCCTGGATCATCTGCTCGAGGTAACGACCGGCCAGCTTCTTGACCTCCGGGCCGTACACGGTGATGTTGTTGTCGAACTCGGGGTTGGGCCAGATGATCGAGTTCACCTGGGCCGCCGGACCGCTGGCATAGGTCTGCATGAACTCGATGTCCGGAGCCTCGCCCTCCGGCGCCACGCCCACCACGAAGGCAGCCGCGCCATCGCCGAAGATCATCCGCGACGGGCGAACATTGCCTATCTTGTCCGAGAACTTCTCCACGCACACGACCAGCACCGGACGCTGCACCTCCTGGAGGATGCGCGTCGCATCGGACAGGCCGTAGGCCATGCCGGCGCACGCCGCGATGATGTCGCACGACGCGTGGGTCTGGTAAATGCCCAGCTGACCCGAGATCCAGGTGGCTATCGAGGGGATGATGCGGGTGCTCGTGCAGGTGCAGACCAGCACCGCGCCAATGTCCTCCGGACCGCGGCCCGAGTGGGCCAGGGCGGCCTTTGCCGCCTGGAGCGCTATCTCCTCGATGCTGTGCGAGGTGTAGCGCCGTGACTGGATGCCGGTCTTGGCAAGGATCTCGTCGGCGCTCATCGGTGACCAGTTGTAGGCGGAGTTACGGATCAGGTCCTCGTTGCTGCAGACCAGCTCACCGTGAACCACGGCCAGCGCCTCGATCTTGGGCATCACCTTGAACTGCTTTCGGACATTCACCGGCGGGTAGGGCCGCACCGGCGCAACGGCCTCCGGCGCCTTCGACCCGGCATCGGGCAGCGCCCCGGACTTCAGGAGCTGCAGGAAGTGGCGGACCTTTTGGTCGCGCGGGTGCATGACCACGATGTAGTCGTCGTCGCGCAGCTGGCCGACCTCGACAAGCTCTGCCTGGGAGCGTTCCCAGGGGTACTGGTTGTGCAGCACCTTGGCCCAGCGGCTCAGCGCCTCGAGCTCGGGGACCTCCTCGGCGGTGTCGACGATGTCGGCTAGGTCGTACATCGGGAAGTCCGGGTCGTAGCTGGGCAGCCGGAAAGTCAGGTTGGCCGGATCGGCAAGCATCTCGGACACCGTGGGCTTGATCGGCTGCAGGCCGGTGGCATCGTGCTTGCGGTGCCCGAAGACGTCGAAGAGGACTTCGAAGATGCGATCCTCCACCTCGCCGTTCCAGGTCGGCGGCAGCGCCTCATAGGCGCTCAGAACGGCGGCGACCTTGCGGTCACCGTCCACCCATGGGGTCACGATCGGCATGAAGACGTCGGTCCGGGCGCGCGGTACATCCGCCCAGCGGGTGGGCCGCTTCTCCCAGAGTGTCATCGAGAACCGGTTGGTCCAGAACAGGTTCAGGGCAAGGTCACGCATCAGGTCATAGCGGGTGGAATAGGCACCCTCTTCCACCCGGTGCAGGATGTCGGTGCCCGACGGCGCCTTCACCTCGAAGTCGCGCCTGACCACGGCGTCCAGCTGCTCGAGGCTTCTCATGACCGACAGGTCGAGCTCGGGGACGAAGTTGGAGGGGAACACGATCCGGTCATGACGGTTCACAACAAATGGCTGCATTGAACTTCCTTAACGCGCAGGAATGCTCCGTGGTCTGTATCGCTGCCGGGGACCTACATGTCCAGGCCGCCGTTGACACCCCAGACCTGGCCGGTGATGTACGCGGAGGCGTCTGCGGCCAGGAAGTGGACCACCCGTGCGATCTCTTCGGGTTGGCACAACCGGCCGACAGGGATGGTCGACTTGATCTTGTCGAGCACCTTTTCGGGGACGCTGTCGAGCATCTCCGTGGCCACGAATCCGGGTGTCACCGTGTTCACGGTGATCCCGATGCCGCCTTCCTCAAGCCTGCCCGCCCGGGCCAAGATGAAGGCCGTCTCCTTCGCGAGGGTCTTGGTCAGCCCGAGCATTCCGGCCTTGGACGCGGCGTAGTTAGCCTGACCAATGGCCCCGGTCTCGCCGATGACCGAGGAGACGAAGATGATCCGACCGGTCCCGCGCTCCACCATGTGCTCCAATGTCGGCTGGGCCATGTAGAAGGACCCCGACAGGTTCACCGCGATGACTTCGTTCCATTGCTCGACGGTCATCTTCGTCGCCATCTTGTCCATGGTGATACCGGCGTTATTGACCAGGATGTCGATCCTGCCGTGCTCGTCCAGCACCTCCTGGACCACCCGCCGGCAGTCCTCAGGGTTGGAGACGTTGCCCTGGTGGATGGTTGCGCGCCCGTGGCCGTTGAAGTCGCGCTCGAACTCCTTGACGAACTGCTGTGCTCGTTCCCGGTTGCCGCTGAAACCCGCGGCGACCGACGCACCCTGGCTGGCCAGACTCCGGCAGATCGCCGCGCCGATACCCCGGGTTCCCCCGGTGACCAACGCCACCCGACCGGCGAGCTTGTCGCCAACCACTCCGGTGACCGGTTCGATGATGGTTGAGCTGTCGTTGTTCATCAGGCGCCTCCCGGGCCACTGCCGCAGAACGCTGGCAAGTCACCAAGCTCAGCGCTTGCCACGCAAGCAATGTGGGCACGGTCACACCTGTCAGGGTGTGACGTTGGTCGCACAGATCGATGCGTGGCTGACAAATGCAGTATGCCGCAACATGTCGTGATCGACGTCGAATTCGAGGCCAACCGCGAGGTCGATGACTTGCTGAGCTACGTGAAGAACATGGCCTGGTCCTCTCCTGGAAACGCCTCAACGACGACTGTGGTGAGCCCACAGGGACCGCGACTCAAGACGATCGGCTTTAGATGAAGGTGGACCCTGATCGAAGGGCGATCCACCCACGGGACCGGGGTTACCTCTTCTGCGGGTAGGGCGTTTCCCCGCGCGCGAGCATCGCCACGAACTGGGCGATCTTCTTAGCCCGCGTCACAGCCCCTTTCACCGAGTTCACCCGGTAGATCAGGGCGTACCGGTTGGTGGAGCTGAGCGTGCCCAGCATCGCCTCGGCCGCAGGGTTCGCAGTGATCGCCGTCTCAAGGTCTGCGGGCATGGTGGCGCTGCCCTGGCCGGCATACGCGGCGTCCCAGCGGCCGTCCGCCTGCGCCGCG
>JBDTMW010000058.1:0-10401 GCA_039934065.1 Actinomycetota bacterium
CGCCGGAGAAGACCGCGAGCGCTCCACCGCCCGGCCCGACGTTGAGTGGGATGTTGTCGATCAGGCGGGTCGTCCCCACGCGTCCGGCGACGGCGAGCAAGGCCTCGCCGCGGTACCACTCGGGGACGTCCTCCAGTGTCGAAGGATGCACGAGCACGAGGTAGTCGATGAGGGCCAGTGGCTCCCCGACGAGCACCGCCCTGGCCGCGCGGCGTACGGCCGAGGGTCCCTCCGTAGCTGCGGCGGCACCGGCATTCAGCGCCCGGGACAGGCACAAGGCCGTCTCCCGGTCAGACTCGGTGAGGTACATGTTCCGGCTGCTGAGGGCCAGGCCATCGGCCTCTCGCACCGTCGGCACCGCGATCACGTCGACGGGGAAGTCCAGGTCGCGCGCCATCCGCCGGATCAGGAGCAGCTGCTGCGCGTCCTTCTGTCCGTAGTAGGCGAGGTCGGCCCCGGTCAGGTGGAGCAGCTTGCCCACCACGGTCAGCACCCCGTCAAAATGGCCGGGACGGGCCTGGCCCTCGAGCACATCCCCCAGCGGCCCGGCCGAGACCCTGACCGCCGGGTCGCCGTCGGGATAGATCACGTCCGGCGTCGGGAGGAAGACGAGATCGACGCCTTCGCGGCGGCAGAGCTCCATGTCTGCATCGACGGTCCTTGGGTAACGCGAGAGGTCCTCACGAGGTCCGAACTGCAACGGGTTGAGGAAGACCGTCACGATCACGAGCCGCGCTTCTGCCCGCGCCCTGCGGATCAGCGTCGAGTGTCCTTCGTGGAGCGCGCCCATGGTCATGACCACGGCGACATCGCCATCGCCCAGCGCTGCGCGAGCGGCCACGAGCTCGGCACGGGTGCGCGCGACCACAGGGCTCTGGGTCCGGTCAATGGTCTCGGTCACGGTCGCTCCTTCGGGGAGGCAAGTATGTCCAGCAGGGACTCGGCGGCAGCAGCCGTCAACCGCCCGCTCGCGAGCGCCCTTTCTGCGGTCGCCTGGGCCAGCACGACGTACGTCGGGAGGATGTCGGGAGTCTGCTCGGCCAGCTGTGCGAGGTGCGCGGCAACGGTACCCGCATCTCCGCGGGCGACTGGTCCGGTGAGAGCCGCGTCACCGAGCCGAAGGGCATTGTCCAGCGCTGCCTGCAGGAGGGGCGCGATGAGCCGTTGCGGTTCCTCTACCCCCGCTGAGCCGACGACCTGCATCGCCTGCGCCACCAGGGTCACGAGGTGGTTGGCGCCGTGAGCGAGGCCTGCGTGGTACATCGGCCGGTCCTGCTCCTGGATCCAGACCGGCTCGGCACCCATCTCGACGACGAGCGCCTCGGCAACGGGCCGCAAGGGTTCTGGCGCAGTGATGCCGAAGCAACAGTCAGCCAGGCGCACCACATCCATCGACGTGCCGGTAAACGTCATCACGGGATGCAGGGCCATCCCGAACACATGGTGACCGGCCGCTGCATCGAAGACCGCCGCGCCGTAGCGACCCGAGGTGTGCACCACGAGCTGTCCAGCCTGCCAGGAGCCGGTGGCACTCAACCCGGCGATCAGCTCGGGCAGGGCATCGTCGGGCACCGTCAGCAGAACCAGCTCGGCCCGCCTGACGACCTCCTCCACGGATGTGACGGGTATGCCGGGCAACAGCGCAGCGGCCCGCGCCCGGGACTGGTCGCTGACGCCCGAGACGGCCACCAGGCGGTGACCCGCCTGCTGGAGGGCAGCGCCGAGGACGGCACCGACTCGGCCGGTACCGACGATGCCGACGTCCAGCCGGGCCGGTCGCTGTGTCGCAGGAGACAGATCGCTCACGTCGCTCACGCCCGAAACGCTAGCGTGTCCTGAAACACGTAGCGTTCAGTCCGTGACATGGACTCCGTGGAAGCAGGCGTGGGAGCAGGCGTTGTATGGCGAAAGCGGCTTCTACCGCCAGGTGAGCGGACCCGCCGGCCACTTCTCCACCGCGACCCAGGGGGTCACCCAGATCGGTGAGCTGTTGGCCAGCGCTCTGCTGGAGCTGATGGAACAGGAGGGCCTCGACACCCTCGTGGACATGGGATGCGGCCGCGGCGAGCTGCTCGAGCAGGTTCACCGGCTGGGCCCGCACGTGCACTGCGTCGGCGTCGACATCGTCGGACGGCCCCCTCTCAGCGAGCCCATCGGCTGGATCCAGTCTCCGGGCGGAGACCAGCTGCCCGACGAGCTCGACGACCTGAGCGACACCCTGGTCTTCGCCAACGAATGGCTCGATGTGGTTCCTTGTGCGATTGCCGAGATGGACCAGGACGGCGAGCTCCGCGAGGTCCTCATCAACCTCTCGTCAGGTGATGAGCAACTCGGCGATATGGTTTCAGGCACCGATCGTGAGTGGTGCCAGTGGTTCTGGCCGCCTGAACACCTCGAGCCGGGCGACCGTGTCGAGATCGGCGAGACACGTGACACCGCCTGGGACCAGTTGCTGACCCGCCTCGCATCCGGTCTCGCGGTCGCTGTGGACTACGGCCACACGATCGACTCCCGCCCTGCGCCGGGCACACTGACCGGTTTCAGACAGGGGCGGCAGGTGCTCCCCGTCCCCGACGGATCCTGCGACCTGACCGCTCACGTCGCCATGGACTCCCTCACCCACGACGAGCTGATCGATCAGCGAACGGCGCTGCGGCGGCTGGGAGTCAGCGGCCAGACGCCGCCACATGACCTGGCGCGAAGCAACCCGATGGCATACCTGCGGGGCCTGAGCACTGCCTCGGCAGCCGCGGCGCTCACGGCCAAGGGAGGGTTCGGCGACTTCCTGTGGGCCTTCGCGCGGGCGCGATGAGAGACTGAACCCCTCATGACCATCATCGCCTTCAGGCCCACCGCCGGCCGCTCGACGGCCGGACTCTGGCTTGCCGTGGGCATGGCCCTGCTTTCCGGCTGCGCAGGCGGGTCCTCGACGGGGCAGCGGCCGGTGGTGACCGTGACCGCCACGCCCACGGTGACGGCAACTGATGGGCCGGCATCCGCGACCGGCACAGCCACGGCCACCAGCGCCGGAGCCCCAAAGAGCGATGTCGTCGGCCGCAAGTTCGACCTGGGAACGATCGTCAAGGTGGTGCAGGATGGTGATGTCTCCGTCATCATCTTTGACCGTTGGACCGCACGAGGGGTCCCGGACTCCAAACTGGCGGCCAGCGGCCTTTCGATGACGGTCCATTCCGATGCGCCCTACACGAACCTCAACAGCAGGACAACATTCCGCATCCCGGTCGTCGACGGGGTGATCTTCACCTATAGCCACTGCGTCGCTGTTGACCAGCCAGCCCAGCAGAGGTCCTCGACGTTGCAGGAGTTCACAGCTCTCCAGGATCAGGAAAAAGTCATCCTGCTGACCCTCGACCCCCAGGGTCGGGTCTACAAAGCGCAGAACGACCCCGCCTGCTGATCGGGTCGCCGCCCGCAGCGCAAGATGGTGCTCATGTCAGACTGACGCCATGACCACGCCCACCAAGCCCCGAGAGATCACCGTCGGAATGGGCGCCGGAGGACTCGCCACCACCGACATGGTGCTCAACATCGGGCCGCAGCACCCGGCAACTCACGGCGTGCTCCGGCTGCGGCTGGTGGTTGACGGTGAGCGCATCGTCAGCGCAGAGCCGATCGTGGGCTACATGCACCGCGGCGCCGAGAAGCTGTTCGAGGTGCGCGACTATCGCCAGATCATGGTTCTGGCCAACCGCCACGACTGGCTGTCAGGGTTCGCCAACGAGCTTGGTGTCGTCCTGGGGGTCGAAGCCATGCTCGGCATGGAGGTGCCCGAGCGTGCAACGTGGACCCGCACCCTGCTGGCTGAGCTCACCCGCGTCCTGAGCCACCTCGTGTTCCTCGGCTCCTACCCCCTGGAGCTCGGCGCGATCACCCCGATCTTCTACTCGTTCCGCGAACGTGAAGAGCTTCAGGCCGTGCTCGAGGAGGCCTCGGGCGGGCGGATGCACCTCATGTTCAACCAGGTCGGCGGCCTCAAGGCTGACCTTCCCGCTGGCTGGCTGGGCCGGGTCGAGTCGGCCATCAAAGCCGTAAGGGCCAGGATGCCCGACATCGAGAGCCTCCTGGTCGGCAACGAGATCATCCATGCACGAACCCGCGGGGTGGGTGTCCTTAGTCCAGAAACCATTGCGGCCTATGGTGTCTCGGGTCCAATTGCCCGCGCTTCGGGTGTCGACATGGATCTGCGTCGCGACGAGCCATACCTTGCCTATGCCGGGCTTTTCGACGAGGGCGGCCCGGGTCGGGTCGTCACCCGCACAGCAGGCGACGCTCTCGCACGACTTGAGTGCCTGATGGAACAGGTCCACGTCAGCCTCGACCTGGCCGAGCACTGCCTGGCCGTCCTCGGGTCACTCCCGCAGGGGCCGGTCAACGTCAAGCTGCCCAAGATTCTGCGTGTGCCCGAAGGCCATCGCTACACCCAGACCGAGAACCCGCTGGGCTTCAACGGCTACTACCTGGTGTCGCGAGGCGAGAAGACCCCGTGGCGGATGAAGCTGCGCTCCGCGTCATTCAACAACGTATCCGTGCTGTCAGCGATGCTGCCGGGCAACCTCATCTCGGACATGGTCTCGATCCTCGGCTCGATGTTCTTCGTCGTCGGAGACGTCGACAAGTAGCTCACCGACCCGCGGTGTTCGGTCAGTGGTTGTCGTGGCTGTCGTGGCTGTCGTGGTTGTCGTGGTTGTTGGGCTGGTCGCGGCCGTTGTCCCCGTTGTTGCCCTCGTCTCCGTCGTCCGGTGTGTCGACCCGACACATGGCCTGAGTCAGCAGGCCGGCAATCGACATCAGGGCTCCGCCGGCGGCCAAGGCCCCCAGACGCACCGCAACCACGCGGACCGAGCTGACGTCGAGGTTCGGCGCCAGCACCAGGAGCTGCGCAAGGTACCAGCCAGCGACCAACGCGCCCGTCAGGGCAGCTGCCTGCGCAAGGACCAGCGTCCGCATGGCGCGCAACGGGTTGAGCGGCTTCTTGGCCCGTCCGCGCAGGAACCGTCGGATCGGCAGCCCCGCGAAGAAGACACCGAAGGCCATGAACACCAGGACGATGACCCCACCCCACGATGCCGCAGGCAGCACATGACCTCGCCCGGCCCAGAGGCGTAGCGCCGGGTAGGCAACGACGCTGACGCCCACCCCGAGGAGCAGAATAAGCCGGATCGTGACGCCGCGGCCGTCTCTCACCACGACGGACTCCACGAAGGACCTGGGCGTATGCCGTCCTGGTCCGTTCGGTCCACCAGCTCACCAACGGGGACCAGCGCCTCACCAACGCGGAGCTGCGCCTCTTGATCGACCGCAAGCCACGGCGCAAGGACAAACGCGCGTTCGTGGGCGCGCGGGTGCGGCAAGATCATCTCCGGATCCTGGCTGACCAGGTCGGAACCGACAGCTGGATCGCCGTACTGAATCAGATCAAGGTCCAGACTCCTTGCACCCCAACGGGTTTCGCGCACCCGACCATGATCTGCCTCGATCGAATGGAGCTCGGTGAGCAGCGCGAAGGGGGCCAGCCGGGTCCGCGCCAGGACGACTGCGTTGAGGTAGACGGGCTGGTCGGGGCCGCCAACCGGATCAGTCTCGAACAGGTCGGAGACCCCGGTGATCCGCAGCCCGTCGACATCGGCCAGAGCTCGCACGGCTGACTCGAGAGTGGCCTGCACATCTCCGAGGTTGGCCCCGAGCGCGATCACGACCCGTTCGTCGCGACAGCGTTCAACCGTGACCTGGACGTCGCCGAACGGCACACCCACCGGCGCCTGAGGCTTGTGAACCGTCACCTGGACCGACTGCACCAGGGGACGCCGTAGCGCGGTCGCAGCGATCTGCTCGGCCAGGCTCTCGATCAGGTCCAGCGACGGGCCGGCGATCACGTCAACGATGTCGGCTGCCACCTGGGCGTAGCTGACGGTGTGCGCGAGGAGATCGCTTCGACCGGCCCGCCGCAGGTCAACCTCCAGCGTCACGTCAACGACGAAGTCCTGCCCGTCAGTCTTCTCGAAGTCAAGCACCCCATGGAAGCCGCGGGCCGAGATCCCTTGCAGGACAATGTGATCCGTCATTGGGCTGCCTCCAGTGCGGCGACCACTCGAAGGGCTTCAACACTCGAGGCCACGTCGTGCACCCGCACCCCCCACACACCCGCGAGTCCGGCGATTACGGTGGTCGCAGCTGTGGCCACATCTCGTTCAGCGGCAGGACGGGGTGCGCCGCCCTCAGGGACGCCCAGGTGACCCAGAAAAGTCTTGCGAGAGGTCCCTACCAGCACGGGAAGACCTAGCGACTGCAGCGCATCCAGATGCGCCAGCAGCGACCAGTTGTGCGCGGCCAGCTTGGCGAAGCCAAACCCCGGGTCGAGGATCAGCTGGTCGCGGCCCACGCCGCGACCGCACAGATCAGCCACGCGTTCGGCCAGTGAGCGACGTACGTCAGAGACCACGTCGTCGTAGGAGGCCCGACCCTGCATCGTGTCGCTGTGACCACGCCAGTGCATCACGACGAACGGCACCTCAGCGGCCGCCACCACACCCGCCATGTCAGGGTCGGCCAGGCCTCCGCTGACGTCGTTCACGATGGACGCCCCAGCCTCAAGAGCCTGCGCCGCGACCGTTGCCCTCATGGTGTCGACCGAGACCCGGGCCCCGTTTCGGGACAGCTCACGGATAACCGGGATCACCCGGCGCAGCTCTTCGTCCTCGCTGGGGCGTACGGCGCCGGGACGGGTGGACTCACCGCCCACATCCAGAATGTCGGCGCCCTGCGCGAGGAGCTGCAGACCGTGGGCGACCCCGCCTTCGGGGGTGAACCACAGGCCACCGTCGCTGAACGAGTCGGGCGTGACGTTGACGACGCCCATCACCAGGGTGCTCACGAGCGCCCCCCGCTGAACCGGTGCAGGCTCGGCCAGGTGAGGAACGCCTCTGCCTCAGCCACGGCCAAGGTGATCCGGGGTAGGTCACGCGTGGCCGGATAGACCACGAAGCGGGGCACCCAGGTGGGCTGGAACTTGGCGTTGAAGCGATAAAGGCTCTCGATCTGGAACCATCGGGAGGCAAACAGCACGACCATGCGCCAGGCTCGCAGAATCGGCCCGGCACCGAGGCGTTCCCCGCGTTCCAGGGTCGACCGGAAGGCCGCGAAGTTGAGGGACAGGTGACCGACACCCAGCGACGCGCATGCTCTGAGCGTGTCCACGATGAGCAGCTCGGTGACACCGGCATCTGCGTTGCGGTCGCGGCGCATCACGTCCAGTGACATCCCGTCAGGGCCCCAGGGGACGAACTGCAGGAACGCTCGCATGACACCATCCTGACGCGCCACCACGAAGACACACTCAGGGTCCACCGGGTCGACCAGCCGGCCCAGCGCCATCGAGAAGCCCCGCTCGGTCTCGGTGCCCCGCCACGCGTTGGCATCGGCCAGGGCCCGGCGCCGCTCACCGTCGGAGACGCCGCTGGCCCGCAGGACCTCAGTGGTGTAGCCGGCTCTCTCGATCCGTCTCACCATCTGCCGGACGTTTCGCATCGGCCGGCCGTCGAGGGAGAACCCGGCCACGTCCACCACCGCTTCGTCGCCGAGCTCCAGGGCGCTGAAGCCGGTCGCCCGACACCAGATGTTGCCTGCCTGCTCCGAACAGCCGATCACCGCCGGAGTCCACGCATGCAGCTCGGCCTCACCCATGAAGGTGGCGATCGCTCCGGGCCAGGCCTCGGGGTCCCCCAACGGGTCACCGCTGGCCAGCATGACGCCGGAGACGACGCGGTAGGCGATCGCCGCCTTGCCCGACTCGGACCAGAGCACGCTTTTGTCGCGGCGCAGGTTGAAGTAGCCAAGTGAGTCCGGACTGTCCTTGAGAAGCAGGCGCATGGCCGCGTCGTCCGCGTCTGTCAGCTGCGGGCGTGGCTCAGGTGGGCGCAGGGCGAGGTAGGCGCTGGTCAGTGTTGTCATCAGGCCCATGCCGAGCAGCACCGCCCCGACGAAGTCGGTCGCGCGCTCATCGCGGAAAGCCAGCGGGCCGTCGAGCCCCACCAGTCCGGTGAGAACCTCCTGGACGGTGTCCCACAGGCCCGGGGGGCCACCCACGACGTGGTTCCGGAGCAGAGTCACCACCAGACCACCGACGGCCATGCTGGCGATTCCCAGGACCAGGAACACCCTCACCGCCCGCCAGCGCGTCTGCGGGTCTCCCAGCGCCCGG
This sequence comes from Actinomycetota bacterium, assembly GCA_039934065.1. Taxonomy (GTDB): domain Bacteria; phylum Actinomycetota; class Actinomycetes; order Actinomycetales; family Dermatophilaceae; genus UBA4719. The sequence continues at coordinate 8,219 of JBDTMW010000058.1, forward strand.
AACTCCGCCCGGTAGGCGATCAGGACGACCAACACCGCCAACGACATCGTGCCGGCAAGAAACTCCAGCTTCACGGTGTGCAGGACGACACTGCTGGCCAACAGCAGCAATGCTGCCAGCCAGGCGCGATGCTTGCGTCGTTTGAGCCCATGAGCCAGTAGCAGCAGAAGGATGCCGGCCACGATCGTTGCTGCCGAGGCAGCCGCGACGGCGCCCGGCAGCACCGCGATGAGGGGATGGAACCGGATCCGCCAGCCGCGCGCCATACCGGTGGCGATGTCGACGAAGCCGACCAGATAGGCGAGCGCGCCGATGACACTTGGGGCACGCGACCGACGGCTGGTGAACCCAGCCCGAAGAGCGGAAACCTGCGAGGACGTGCGCGAAGAAGCGCGTTCGCTCACCGGCTGCCGCCCAGCACCAGACCCATCGCCTCGGCCCTGGTCGCGGGATCACGCAGCTGGCCTCTCACCGCCGACGTGATGGTCCGTGAGCCCGGTCGCCGGACTCCGCGCATCGACATGCACAGGTGCTCGCACTCGATGACCACCATCACGCCCAGGGGTTTGAGGTGCTCCACCAGGGCGTCGGCGATCTGAGAGGTCATCCTCTCCTGAACCTGCGGGCGACGCGCGTAGACATCCACCAGACGTGCCAGCTTGGACAGTCCGGTCACCCGGCCATCGCGACCGGGGATGTAGCCCACGTGGGCTACGCCGTGAAAGGGCACCAGGTGGTGCTCACAGGTGCTATAGACCTCGATGTCGCGCACCAGGATGAGCTCCTCGTGACCGATCTCAAAAGTCGTCGAGAGGACGTCCTCGGGTCGTTGTCGCATGCCGGCGAAGATCTCGACATAGGACCTGGCCACCCGGGCAGGCGTCTCTCTGAGTCCTTCTCGTTCGGGATCCTCGCCGATCGCCAACAGAATCTCGCGAACCGCGCGCTCAGCGCGCTCAAGGTCAATCGGAGGCAGGGTCGACATGGCCGTCTTCGGGGACCTCGATCACGGCCGTCGTGGGGCGCTCCGCGCTGGTCTGCTCCGCCGAGACGGTCGCGCCCGCGACATCCTGCACGTCAGCAGCCTTGGAACCATTGGACCTGGCGGCAATCTCTGCAGGCGTCTCAACCGGAGGCTGGTCGCTGACGTGCCGACGGTCGCTGGACAGCCAGACCGGCCGAGCCGGGCGTTTGACGACGTTCGCAAAGATGTTGGCCAGCTGCTCCTTGCCCAGGGTCTCTTTCTCGAGCAACTCAAGCACCAGTCCGTCGAGCAGGTCGCGGTTGTCGTTCAGCGCATACCAGGCTTCGTCGTGTGCGGCCTCGATCAGTCGGCGGATCTCTTCGTCGACGACGCCGGCCACCGCCTCGGAGTAGTCACGCTGATGGCCCATGTCACGGCCGAGGAAGACCTCGCCGCTGCCATCCTGCCCGAGCTTGATGGCACCGATTCGCTCGCTCATGCCGTACTGCGTGACCATCCGCCGGGCCAGGCTGGTGGCCTTCTCGATGTCGTTTCCGGCGCCCGTCGTCGGGTCGTGGAAGATCATCTCTTCAGCGACCCGGCCACCCAGGGCGAAGGCCAGCTGGTCGAGGATCTCATTACGGGTTGTTGAGTACTTGTCGTCCAGCGGCATCACCATGGTGTAACCAAGAGCACGGCCTCGGGGCAGGATCGTGATCTTGGTGACTGGGTCGGTGTTGAGCATGGCCGAGGCGACGACCGCGTGCCCGCCCTCGTGGTAGGCGGTGATCTTCTTTTCCTTGGCACTCATGATCCGGGTGCGCCTCTGCGGGCCGGCGACGACACGGTCGATCGCCTCGTCCAGGGCCTCGTCGTCGATGAGCTTGGCGTTGCCCCGAGCAGTCAGCAGCGCGGCCTCGTTCAGGACGTTGGCCAGGTCGGCGCCGGTGAAACCGGGCGTGCGACGGGCAACGGCGAGCAGGTCGACTCCGGTGGCCAGCGGCTTGCCCTTGCCGTGCACCTGCAGGATGCGGTGGCGGCCGATCATGTCGGGTGCGTCGACCGCGATCTGGCGGTCGAAACGGCCAGGGCGCAACAGGGCGGGGTCGAGGATGTCGGGCCGGTTGGTGGCCGCGATGAGGATGACGTTGGTCTTGACGTCGAAGCCGTCCATCTCGACGAGGAGCTGGTTGAGCGTCTGCTCACGCTCGTCGTGGCC
>JBDTMW010000059.1:0-10186 GCA_039934065.1 Actinomycetota bacterium
CCCCACGCTCGCGACCCTGCAGGTCGTGGCCGACTGACCACAGAGCTGGACCATCTTGCCTGGCCCTTGCGTGAATCGACCCGTTCTCCTAGCTGGGGTCCTTGATAGTAGTCGCGATGAAGATGGCAGCCGGGCGTCCCCAGGACCTCACCGACCTGGTGGTCCTGTTCCGGCACATGAAGATCAAGAGCCCGGAGCAGGCAGTGGACATCGCCGAGCGGATGTACGGCGATGACTCTGTCGTACTGAGTGAGCCGAGGGAGTCGCTACTCCTGCTAGCCGAGTCGGTCCTTGCCCGAGTGCGCACCTCAAAGAATCGCTGAACGTCAATTGCATCCAGAGTCATTGCCCGAACTCGGAGAAGGATCCTGGAGTCAGAACCAGCACGAGGCCCGGGTAATCGCCTGGGCCTCGTTCCGTCTTCGCAGGTCAGGAGTCGTAGGCGCCTGGGATACCGTCGCCGTCCTCGTCGGCGCTTTCCGCGACACGCAGCCGCTCGTAAATGTTGTTGCGGGCACGTAAGACGGCTGCAGCGAAGATCGCGGCAAGCACTGACCCGGCCAGGACGGCCACCTTGACGTGCCCGTCACGTTCGGAGCCGGCGCCGAACCCGAGCTCTCCGATGAGTAGCGACACTGTGAAGCCGACGCCTGCCAGCATCGCCAGCCCGAGCACGTCCCACCACGAGAGGTCGCTGTCCAGGTCGGCTCGGGTGAACCGGTGCACGAGCCACGTCGCGGCCATCACGCCCAGCGGCTTGCCGATGACCAAGCCGACCACCACGCCGACCGCAACTGGATCACGGACCGCGTCGCCGAGGCCATTGAGGCCACCGATGCTGACACCCGCGGCAAAGAACGCGAAGACCGGCACCGCGAAGGACGCGGACAGAGGTCGCCACCGGTGTTCGAAATGCTCGGCCAGCCCAGGCCCAACACCGGACCTGCGGCGGGCGACAGGCACCGCGAACCCCAGCAAGATCCCAGCCACGGTGGCATGCACGCCAGATGCATGCACCAAAGCCCACACGGTCAACGCCAACGGCAACAGCAGCCACCACGACCGGATGCGGTGCTGGACCGCGACGGTGAAAAGGACAAGGGGAACGAGCGCCAGCAGCAACGGTAGGGGCGACAGGTCGCGGGTGTAGAAGACGGCGATGATGGTGATGGCGAGCAGGTCGTCCACCACGGCAAGGGTGAGGAGGAACGTTCTCAGAGCCGACGGCAGGTGCGAACCGATGATCGCGAGCACAGCAAGGGCGAAGGCGATGTCGGTAGCAGTTGGGATCGCCCAGCCGGCGATGTCACCGGAGTCCCCGAGGTTAACCACCGCGTACAGCACGGCGGGCACCAGGACGCCGCCGAGGGCGGCCGCGACCGGGACCGCGGCGCGGGCCGGGTCGCGCAAGTCACCAGCGACGAACTCTCGTTTCAGCTCGAGCCCGGCCACGAAGAAGAAGATCGCGAGCAGCCCGTCGGCCGCCCACGAGCCAAGGCTCAGATGCAGATGCAGCGCCTCGGGTCCCACAGCGGTGTCACGCAGCGACAGGTAGGCCTGCGCCCAGGGTGAGTTCGCCCACGCGAGAGCGACGGCCGCGCCGACCAGCAGCAGTGCCCCTCCGACGGTCTCCTTGCGAAGGATGTCGGCGATGCGCTGGGCTTCGGGCCACGACCCGCGGCTGAGCAGACGTCGCGGCAACGGTTCATTACTCATGGCAGGTCACTCTGATCTGTCGGCGGAATCGGCCACTGCCCGGGACCAGTGGGGTCATCGTCGGCCACACAGGACCGACGACCACGAGAACGGTAGTGCCAGCTCCCAGGTGCCCTGTCACCTTGGTGCGTGTCATTTCAGTTCCTCCTGGTCGGGAATGAAGATTTCTTCGACGTGCTTTCAAAATTGTGGGCGGTAGCAAGCGCCAAAGGCAGCGAGGGCAGGTAGCGCCCATTCTCAATCGAGTTGATGGTCTTTTGACACCCCTAAACGACCGTGGGAACATACGACCACCTGACACCCGCGGTCTGGGTAAGCCGGTCGGACACCGGCGCTGACCCGCAACCGTAGGCCGCCTCCGGCCATCTGCCCCCCAAGGGCTGACCGGAGCCACGCGGCGAGCCGGAGCACCGGATCGTGGGCATAAGGCTCCATCAAGATGTCCGCCGTGGTTTGCGGTCCGGAGCCGGTCGTCGCGGCCCACGAAGCCCGGCCTCCCGCCCCTCCGCGAGAGAGGTCTAATTCTGTGAAGCCCACCCGTAATGCACGTCCCGCCGCCCGCCCATCCCGGCTGTTGCGCGCTGCCATCACCTTGTTCCTGGTCGTCCTGGCCGGCGGCGTCGTCGCCGCGCCGGCGCAGGCAGCCGCCTACCGGTACTGGGGCTACTTCCAGCTCACCAACGGTGCCTGGGCCTTCGCCCAGACCGGACCGGCAGAGTCCAACCCGAAGGACGGCTCGATCGAGGGCTGGCGCTTTGCCGTCGCCGACGAGAAGTCCATCCGTAACCCCCGTGCGACACCGGCCTTCGACACCCTGTGCGCCAGTGTCAAGGCCGCCGCAGGCTCCAAGCGAGTCGGCCTGGTCCTCGACTACGGCCGCCCGGCCGACAGCCCCGACAGCACCACGTCCCCGGCACCGCGGGCCACCTGCGTAGCCGTTCCCGTGAAGGCCACCGGATCGGACATTCTCGTGGCCGCCGGCGCCAAGCTGCGCCTGGAAAAGGGCCTGACCTGCGGCATCGACGGCTGGCCGGCCACCGGCTGCGGCCCGCTCGTCGACCCGGTATCAGCGGCAGCGGCAGCGCCGGACACCACGATCGTCATCGCCGCCCCCGCATCGAGCACCTCGGCCAAGACGACCACGAAGACGGCAGACACCGACTCGGGCGGCTCGCTCGGGCTGATCCTCGGAGGCCTGGTCGCCGCGCTCGCGGTCGGCGGCCTGGGCTTCGCGGCATGGCGCCGTAGCCGCGACGCGTCAGACGACTGAGCGAGCCGGAAGCATGATGACCCGCGCCCTCCACGACCCCCGGCTGCCGCGCCTGCTGCACCCGGCGGCCTGGTGGGCGTGGGCCATCGGGTTGGCAATGGCTGCCAACCGGACCACCAACCCGCTGCTGCTCGCGCTGGTCGTCGTGGTCGCCGCGTACGTCGTCTCGGCCCGCCGCGAGCTCGGGGCCGCCTCCCCCTTCGGCGCGTTCCTGCGTCTCGGTCTCCTGGCCATCGCCTTGCGCGTGGTGCTTCAGGCGCTGCTCGGAGGTGGCGCCCCAGGGGCCACGGTGTTGTTCACCCTGCCCGAGATACCACTTCCGTCCGGCTCGAGCGGGGTGCGCCTGGGCGGCCCGGTGACGCTGGAAGGCCTGCTGGCGGCGACATACGAAGGCGCCCGGCTTGCCGCGGTGCTCACCTGTATCGGTGCCGCGAACACACTCGCCAGCCCTCGCCGTTTGTTGCGCTACGTGCCCGCCACGCTCTATGAGGTCGGCACGGCGCTCGTGGTCGGGCTCACCTACGCTCCCCAGCTTGTTGAGGACGCCCGACGGGTCCGCGTCGCTCGGCGGCTGCGCGGCCACGGCGGGCGCGGCCTCCGCGAGCTTGCCCGGCTCGCCGTACCCGTTCTCGACAGCGCCCTCGAGCGCTCACTGAACCTCGCCGCATCGATGGAGTCACGAGGGTACGGGCGATCCGTCCATCGCGACGCCCGCTCACGCCGCCAGTCCACCGCACTGACCCTCACCGGACTGACCGGCGTCGTCGCCGGGGTCTATGGCCTCCTGGACGGCAGCTCGCCCGCCCTGCTCGGCCTGCCGCTGCTGGTCGCCGGCGCGGCGGCTGCGACAGCGTCCCTCGCGGTCGGCGCCCGGCGCGACCCTCGCTCGCGCTACCGGCCGGACCCATGGGCGACGCCGGAGTGGCTGGTCCTCGGATGTGGTGTCGCCGCAGGGGTTTTCGTCCTCGTTGCCGCACAGCGCGGGGTGTCCGGCATCGTCATACAGACGTCGCCGGCCGTATGGCCGTTCCTGCCGTGGGTACCTGCCCTGGGCGTGCTGCTCGCGCTGGCGCCCGCCTGGCTCGCCCCTCTGCCTCCGCTTCGGGCCATCGGCCCCCTCGACGTCAGGAGCACCCCATGATCCGGTTCGAGGACGTCGGCGTCAGGTTCGGCGACCGCGGCGAACCCGTCCTGCGCGGTGTCGACCTCCGGGTGGACGAGGGCGAGATGGTGCTCGTCGTGGGCGCCACCGGAAGCGGCAAGACCACCTTGCTTCGTTGCGTCAACGGCCTGGTCCCGCATTTCAGCGGCGGCACTCTGAGCGGTCGGATCACCGTCGCCGGCCGCGACACCCGCACCCACCGTCCGCGCGACCTCGCGGACATCGTCGGAGTCGTCGGTCAGGACCCGGCGGCTGCCTTCGTCACCGACACGGTCGAAGAGGAGCTCGCCTACGGCATGGAGTCGCTCGGCGTCACCGGTGACGTCATGCGCCGCCGGGTCGAGGAGACGCTCGACCTGCTCGGCCTCGCCGATGTGCGCCAGCGGACCCTGCGAACGCTGTCGGGGGGCCAGCAGCAACGCGTGGCGATCGGCGGCGTCCTGGCCGCGCACCCGCGGATCCTGGTGCTGGACGAGCCCACATCGGCACTCGACCCGGTCGCGGCAGAAGAGGTCCTCGCCGCCCTCACCCGGCTCGTCCATGACCTGGGGCTCACCGTCCTTCTCGCCGAGCACCGACTCGAACGGGTCGTGCAGTATGCCGACCGCGTGGTTGTCGTGGAGAACGGCCGGGTCCGCGCGGACCTGCCGGCAGCCGCCATGGCCACCTCACCCGTCTCGCCGCCAGTGGTCGACCTGGGTCGCCTGGCCGGGTGGTCGCCACTGCCGCTGTCGGTACGAGACGCCCGCAGGGCCGCCGGGCCCATGCGAAGGGAGCTGGCCGGGCGCACGCCCGTGCGTGCCCTCAGGCCGGTCAACCTGAACGGGCCCAGCGAGACGCTGCTCAGCGCTCGGGCGCTGGTGGTCAACCGGGGGCGTCGGTCGGTGTTGCGCGGCATCGACCTGCAGGTGAACCAGGGCGAGGTCGTGGCGCTCATGGGTCGCAACGGTTCCGGCAAGTCGACCTTGCTCGCTGCGGCGTGTGGCCAGCTGCCCGCGCGGCTGGGCAGCGTGCGCACCGCCGGACTGGATCCGGCCTCACTGAAGCCGCGGGATCTGGTGCGGCACGTGGGCCTGGTCCCTCAGGACCCGGGACTGCTTCTGTATGGCGAGACGGTCGGAGCCGAGTGCCGAACCGCCGATACGGACATGCACGCGAAACCAGGCGCGACAAGTGCGCTGCTGCTTCATCTGGCGCCAGACGTCGACGAACGCACCCACCCGCGTGATCTCTCGGAGGGGCAGCGTCTGGCCCTGGCTCTGGCGATCGTGCTGGCCGGAAAGCCGCCGCTGGTGCTGCTCGACGAGCCCACCCGTGGACTGGACTACGGCGCCAAGACCCGGCTCGTCGCCTCGCTGCGCGCTCTGGCGGCCGAGCGCCACGGCGTGCTGGTGGCCACCCACGACGTCGAGCTGGTGGCTGAGCTGGCCGACCGGGTCGTGGTCATCGCCGACGGCGAGGTGGTGACCGACGGCCCCACCGATGCGGTGCTGGCCGGGTCGCCCGCCTTCGCTCCGCAGGTGTCCAAGGTGATGCACCCGCAGCCGTGGCTGACGGTGGCGGACGTTGCAGCAGCCCTTGTCCGGCCCCCACCGGTCGCGGTCTAGTGGCCACCCGGCAGCAGGTCCCGCATCGAGCGGTCATCGCCGTCCGCTGGAGGGCGGTTGCCACCCTGGCAGCGACCACCGTCGTGGGGCTGGTCGCGTTCCTGTGGCCCTTCCTGGCTCAGCCGGGATCAGGCCTGTCCCACAGCACTGATGCTCCGTGGTTGTTCGTGCTGCTGATGGCCCTGCTGGCCGCCCTGGTCGTGGCCGAGCTGTCCGACGGTGGCCTGGACGCCAAGACGGTCGCCGTGCTCGGAGTGCTCGCCGCCGCCGGCGGGGCGCTGAGAGTCCTGGGTGCGGGCACCGCCGGGCTGGAGCCGATGTTCTTTCTGCTGGTCCTCGCCGGCCGGGTGCTCGGGCGCGGGGTCGGCTTTGTCCTTGGCGCCCTCGCGATCCTCGTTGGCGCCTTCCTGACCGGTGGAGTTGGCCCGTGGGCGCCGTTCCAGATGATCGCCGCCGGCTGGGTCGGCTTCGGCGCCGGCTGCCTGCCGCGAGCGAGCGGACGTACCGAGCGGCTGATGCTGGCCGCCTACGGGCTGGTCGCCGGGCTGCTCTTCGGCGTCTTGATGAACCTGTGGTTCTGGCCCTTCGTCACCGCAGGAGCCCCAGCCGGCTTGGGCTTCGTGCCGGGTGACCCCGTGGCGGCAAACCTCACGCGCTACGGCACCTTCTACCTGGCCACCAGCCTGGGCTGGGACCTTCCCCGCGGAGTGCTGACAGCCGTGCTCGTGATGGTTGCCGGACGGCCGATTCTGGCCAGCCTTCGCCGGGGCACCCGCCGCGCTGCCTTCGGCGCCACCGGACAGTTCGTGAAAGGTCAGCGACCCGCCGACTGATGGCTCCGCGTCAGGAGGCCATCTCCGTGCCGCCGAGGAGGCCGCGCACCTCGGACTCGCGGTAACGGCGGTGACCGCCGAGCGTCCGCAGGGAAGTCAGCTTCCCGGCCTTTGCCCAACGGGTGACGGTCTTGGGGTCGACGCGGAATAGGGCTGCAACCTCGGCAGGGGTCAACAGTGCCTCAGCTTCAACAGCGCGACTGGTCATTAGTCCTCCGAGCGATGCAGTGATCTGGGTGGTGCCGTGATCTGGAATGTCCAGTTTCTTCCATCTGCCCGACAAATGGAACGGAGCAGACGGGTGATATCCGTATGTCCGAAATGACTAGTTACTCCCGTTCGCAATCGGGTATCGGCGCCCACCACCCCGAAGCAGCCGACGTCCGTCAAGGTCCTCGGCTGCATCCGGCATAGGCTGACCACCGTGACATCGCTATCACCGTCCTTCTCCGTTCTGGGACACGAGCAGGTCGCGTTCTGCCACGACAAGGCCACGGGCCTGCGGGCCATCATCGCGATCTACTCCACGGCGTTGGGTCCGGCTCTGGGTGGCACCCGCTTCTACCCGTATGACACGGAGCAGGCCGCCCTCGAGGATGCCCTCCGCCTTTCGCGTGCCATGGCCTACAAGAACGCGCTCTGCGGCCTTGACCACGGTGGCGGCAAGGCCGTCATCATCGGCAACCCCGCGACGGACAAGAACGAGGCGCTGCTGCGTGCGTACGGCCGGTTCGTGGAGAGCCTGGGCGGGCGCTATGTCACGGCCTGCGACGTCGGCACCTACGTCGCCGACATGGACATCGTGGGCAAGGAGACCCGTTTTGCCACCGGCCGCAGCGAGGCCAACGGTGGCGCCGGTGACTCCTCGGTGCTCACCGCATACGGCGTCTTCCAGGGCATGCGGGCGAGCGCCGCCCACGTCTGGGGCAAGCCGAGCCTGGCCGGCAAGACCGTCGGCATCGCAGGCGTGGGCAAGGTCGGGCGCCTTCTGGCAGCCCACCTGCTGGAGGACGGCGCCCGCGTGGTGGTGACCGACGTCAAGCGCTCGGCCGTCGACTCGTTGCTCGAGACGCACAGTGAGATCGACGTCGCGGACGACGTCACCGCCCTGGTCCGGACCGAGCTGGACGTCTATGCCCCGTGCGCGCTCGGTGGGGCCCTGGACGATGCGACCGTGCAGGTGCTGAGCGCCAAGGTGGTCTGCGGAGCCGCCAACAACCAGCTCACCGTCGAAGGACCTGGCGGAACCGCTGAGGCTCTGATGGCCAGAGGCATCACCTACGCGCCGGACTTCCTGGTCAACGCTGGTGGCGTCATCCAGGTCGGCGACGAGCTTCACGGCTTCGACTTCGCACGAGCCAAGCAGCGCACCACGGGCATCTTCGACGCGACAGCCGCGGTGCTGCGGGTCGCGGCCGAGCAGGGGATCTCGCCGGCGGAGGCTGCCGATCACATGGCCGAGGCTCGGATGGCCCAGGTGGGCAGCAACCGGATCTGGCTCCCTGCCCGCTGATCCGGTCATCTCAGCACCCGATCGGACGGAACAAACTTTTACCGTGTAGCGTTAGCCTTACGAAAATACGAGATTCCCGGGGCCGTTCCGCGATGACTCGAACCACCTTGTGTGGTCCGGTCAGGCGATACCGCCCCGGCATACGCGCGAGGGGGTCGACGTCATGGGACGCGGCCGGGCCAAAGCCAAGCAGACCAAGGTTGCACGCGAGCTGAAGTACTACAGCCCGAGCACTGACCTGAATGCGCTTGAGCGAGAACTGCATGGTCCGTCGTTGTTCGACAGCCGGCCGGGGCGTGTCCAGCACACTCCCCCGCCGACCGAGAGCGACGACGGTCCCGACGAGTACGACAAATGGGCCTCAGCCGAAAACTGACGCGTACCAAACCCTGAGCTCGGAGTCACGCGGCGCGGCGAGTTCTGCTGTCCGTGCTGGTCAGCGGCTGGCCAGCGGCTGATCAGAGCGGGTGCGATCCGACGACCTGCACCGAGCCTCCGTCAACGCCCTTGACGTCCCGGATCACCTCACCGCCGTCCTGTAGCGGCGCCGTGGCCAGGTCGCTGACCTCACCCAGCAGCCACGCCTTGATGCCCTGAGCCTTCGAGGTGGCGATCGCCAGGTCAGCCTGTGCCGCCGGCAGGACCGCCACGAAGCCGATGCCCATGTTGAGCGTGCGCTCGAGGTCCGCGACCGGCACCTGACCCAGCTCCCGGACCACGTCGAAGACCGCGGGCGGGGTCCACGTCGAGCGGTCGACCCGGGCGAAGGCGCTCTTCGGAAGCACCCGTGCCAGGTTTGCTGCCAGCCCGCCGCCGGTGACGTGGCTCAGGGCGTGGATGTCGATGCCATCGGTGCGGATCAGCTCGAGCAGGTCCCGCGCATAGACCCGGGTGGGCTCCAGCAGCTCCTCCCCCAGGCTGCGGCCGAACTCCGCCACCTGTCGGTCGAGGGCCCACCCTGCGGTGGCAAAGACCTTGCGTACCAACGAGTATCCGTTGGAGTGCAGCCCAGACGAGGCGAAGGCAAGCACGACGTCGCCGGACACCACGCGATGCGGGCCCAGGATGTCGGCATACTCCACGACCCCGGTCGCGGCGCCCGCGCAGTCGTACTCGTCGGGCTCCAGCAGCCCGGGGTGCTCGGCGGTCTCGCCGCCGATCAGGGCCACTCCCGCGCTCTGGCAACCGGCCGCGATACCGGAGACGATTGCTGCGATCCGCTCGGGCACGACCTTGCCGGTGGCGATGTAGTCGGTCATGAACAGCGGCTCGGCGCCACAGACGACGATGTCGTCGACGACCATGCCGACCAGGTCGAACCCGATCGTGTCGTGCTTGTCCATGGCCTGGGCGATGGCGACCTTGGTGCCCACGCCGTCAGTACTGGTGGCCAGCACCGGCCGGGTCATCCTCGCCAGCACGCTCGCGTCGAACATGCCCGCGAAGCCGCCCAGTCCGCCCAGCACCTCGGAGCGCTGCGCCTGCTTGACCGACGCCTTCATCAGCTCGATGGCCCTGTCGCCTGCCTCGACGTCCACGCCCGCGCCGGCATACGTGATGGGGGTGGGCTGCGACATCACGGGCGGGTGAGCGCGTCAGCCGCGCCCCCGGAGATACCGGTCCCCACTCCCTCGGCGTCATGGCGTCCCGGCATGGGGTCCTCGAGCCCCGGTAGCGCCTCGAGGAAGTGCTTGCCGAGCAAGGTCGAGTCGGGCAGCGCGATCGGGTAGTCGCCCGTGAAACAGGCCGTGCACAGACGCGAGCGCGGTTGGCCGGTCGCCTCGATCATCGCGTCCTCGCTGATATAGCCCAGGCTGTCGGCACCGATGCTGGCGCGGATCTCTTCGACCTTGAGGCCGGTGGCGATCAGCTCGGCGCGGGTGGCGAAGTCGATGCCGTAGAAGCAGGGCCACTGCACCGGCGGGCTGGAGATGCGGACGTGGATCTCGGCTGCGCCCGCTTCTCGGAGCAGGCGGATCTGGGCGCGCTGGGTGTTGCCCCTCACGATCGAGTCGTCGACGACCACGAGACGCTTGCCGCGGATCACGGACTCGAGCGCGTTGAGCTTCAGCCGGATGCCGAGCT
>JBDTMW010000060.1:0-10151 GCA_039934065.1 Actinomycetota bacterium
CCCCGGCGGCGTACTCCACCTTCTGGGTGGTCGGGTCGAAGCCGGCGGGGATGTGCCCGGTGACGCCGTGATGAATGAGCAGCCAGCCCTCGGGGACCCGGAGCGGGGGCGGTCCGGCACCGATCTTGAGCGCCTCGTAGGGGAACTCGGACAGGGCGACCAGGCGGTGGTTCTCGGGCCGGGACAGCGAGCGCACGTCGGCCAGCGCCAGCTCGACCGGCACGTAGGAGATCCAGATGCCGGGGCGCGGGTCGCTCACCCCGGCAGGAAGGTGCTCGATCTCGCCGGGCCGCATCCAGCCGAGGTCCCACATGGGACGGTGCAGCATCGCGTACGACATACGGCCGTCCGGGCCGGTCACCGGTTCGGGGAAGAACACCGCGTCCTTGTTGGGGAACATGCACAGGTCGGTGTCCAGGTCAGGCTGGTAGGTGAACTGCACCGGGCCGAGGCGCCGCCAGTGCTCCAGGTCATCGGAGACAGCGAGAGCGAGCCGGGGGCCGAGCGGCCCGAACGAGACGTACGTCATGACATGTACGCCGAGGCTCGGCACCCACGTCACCCGAGGGTCCTCGACGCCGGCGTTGTCGGCGCCACGCTCCCACCCCTGGTCCGGGGCGAGCACGACGCCCTTTCGCTCGACCCCGACCGGGACTCCGTCGCGGACGACGACCTCGGCGAACCCGACACGTGAGACGTTGCCGTCCGCGACGATCCGGGGAAGCAGGTACAGCCGCCCGTCGGGCGTGCGACCGCTGGCGGGGTTGAGCACGCCGGCGGCCTCGAGGGGATTGCCGGGCTCGGGCGTCATGATGACGCCCAGGCGGGTCAGGGTGTAGGGGACGGTGGTCGGTATCGACAAGATGGTCAACCTTTCACGCCTGAGCCGAGCTCAGACGAGGTGAAGTGCTTCTGGAAGGCCACGAACAGCGCCACCGCGGGAGCCGCGAGGACGACCGAGCCGGCCAGGATCGCGCCGTACGGGTTGGCGGCTCGTCCGGCGATGTTGCTGATGTAGTTGGCGAGCGAGACCGCAAGTGGCTGCAGGTTGGCATCCTTGGTCACCAGGAACGGCCAGAGGAACTCGTTCCATGGCCCGATGAAGGTGATGAGGGTGGCCGTGAGCAGCGCGGGCCGGACCAGCGGGAGCGCGATCGACCACAGGATCCGAAGCTCGTTTGCTCCGTCGATGCGGGCTGCGGCGAAGAGATCCTCAGGCAGTGCGAGGAAGAACTGCCGGAAGATGAACACCGCCACGGAGTTGATCGCGAACGGCAGGATCATCCCCATATAGCTGTCGGCGAGCCCGTAGTTGCGCACGATCATCACGTAGAGCGGGATGATCAACAGCTGGAAGGGCACGACCTGCACCAGCAGCATCAGTGCGAACAGGCTGCTCCGGCCGCGGAAGTGCAGCCGCGCCAGGGCGTAGCCGGCGAGCACTCCGAGCGTGATGGTGAACAGGATCACCCCGCCGGTGAAGATGCCGGAGTTGGCCAGCGAGCGCAGCAGGTCCACCCGCTCGTTGATCTGCTCGTAGTTGTGCAGGGTCACGCCGTGCGTCGGGATGGCCCCGGCTATCGACGTGTCGGGCGTTGCCTGCAGCGAACCGATGACCATGTAGTAGAAGGGAAACAGGAAGACGACGGCCCCGAGGAGCAGGACGACCATGCGTGGCCAGGTGCGGATCTTCGACTTGTCAGACATGTCAGTCCCTCTCCAGCAGGTACCGGTTGATCAGCGAGACCGCCAGAACGCCGATGACCAGGATCACGCCGATGGCCGAGGCGATGTCGGGGCTGCCTTGCTCGATGCCCTTCTGGTACATGACGAACACGGGGGACGTTGAGGCCCCGTCGGGCCCGCCACCGTTGGTCAGCAGGTACGGCTCGGTGAACAGGTTGGCTCCGGTGATCGTCGAAAGGATCACCACGAGGGTGGTGGCCGGCCGGACGCCGGGAACCGTGACGTTCATGAAGGAGCGGAACTTGCCGGCGCCATCGACCGACGCTGCCTCGTACAGCTCCTTAGGCACGTTCTGCAGTGCGGCGAGGTACAGCAGGATGAAGAAGCCGAGCTGCTTCCATGTGACGAAGACGGCGATCACCGGCATCGCCAGTCCGCCGTTGACCAGCCACGACGGGTCGGGGGCCAGCGGGCCGAGCAGCTGGTTGACCATGCCGCCGCCGCTGAACAGGAACAGCCACACCGCCACGACCGCGACACTGGCCGAGACGTAGGGGACGTAGTAGGCGACGCGCAGGAAGGCACGGCCCCGGACGGCGCCGTTGAGGGCCGTGGCTAGGACCAGCGACAGCACCACCGTCAGGGGGACGTTGATGACCAGGAACTCGACAACGTTGAGGAACGAGCGTCGAACCGCGGGGTCGGAGAGTGCCGTCTTGTAGTTGTCCAGGCCGACGAACGGCCGGGCCACCTGCGCTCCCGGCGCCGCGAAGAAGTAGTCGTGGAAGCTGATCCACACGGCCAGGCCGAGCGGGTAGGCGAACACGACCGCGAGGAACACGGCGTACGGCGCGGCCAGTGCGATCCCGAGCGGCTGGCGACCGAACAGCGTCGTCAGCCGCCGGGAGCGGTGCTCGGGCGGCGGCGTGCCGGGATCGGCGTGGTCCCTGGTTGCCGTCGCGGTGGGCATGTCGTTCAGCCGATCAGGACTGTCCGGCCAAGGCTGTGACCTTGGTGGCCGCACTTGTCAGGGACTCGTCGACCGGCGTCTTGCCGAAGATCACCGACGAGCTGTAGCTGTCGCGGAAGGCCTGCCAGATGGCGATCGAGTTGGCCACGTTGGGCACCTCGACCGTCCGTGCTGCCTGGTCGGCGAAGGTCTTGTAGTCCGGGTTCGCCGTCAGGTAGTCGGGGTAGACGGTGGTGAGGTCCTTGCGGAGCGGCATCTGCCCCGTCTTGGTGAGAAGGGCGCCGTCCTGCTCCTTGCTCGTCGCGAACTTCAGCAGGTCCCAGGCTGTTCCCTGGTTCTTGCAGGCGGAGTACATGCCGATGTTCTTGGCGTCGGAGAAGGTGTTGACCTTGTCGGCAGGCATGCCGGTTGAGGTCGGCACTGGTGCGACGCCCCAGTTGACCTTGCCCTTGTACACAGGGATCGCCCACGGACCGACCACTGACATGGCGGCCTTCTTGTCAGCGAAGGAGTCGGCGGGGTACTTCTCCGCGGGGGCCAGCTTCTCGGCATACATGGTGCGCCAGAAGTTCGCCACCTTCTTGCCGGCGTCGGAGTCGAAGGTCGCCTTACCGTCCTCGATGAGCTGCTTGCCACCGCTCTCGGCCGCGTACAACGGGTAGAAGTCGAACCATGACTGGAAGAACTCGCTGGTCGGTGCCGGCCAGATGGCGGCCTGGGCGGCGCCGCTGGACACCAGCTTCCTGCTGGTTGCCAGGAACTCGTCGTAGGTCGCCAGCGGTGGCTTGTTGGGGTCGATCCCGGCCTTGGTCATCATGTCCTTGTTGTAGAAGATCATGACGGGGTTGGACTTCCACGGGATCTGGTAGAACTTCCCGTCGGGCGACTTGTACTGGTCAGCCGACGCACCGGTGCGGGCTTCGACATACGCCTTGCCGTCCGGGAAGCTGTCGAGCGCCACGAGGCCGCCGGCCTTCTGGAATCCGGGAACGGCTGCGGGGGCGGTGTTGAAGACCAGGCACGGCGCGTTGCCAGCGGTGATCGCTGCGCTGATGACCTCTTCGGAGGACTTGCCCGCGGGGATCTCCTGTGCGGTCACGACCTCCGTGGGGTGGGCGGCGTTCCATGCCTTCACCATGTCCTTGCCCCACGCGACCTCTTCGGTGTTGTTGGACAGCCACACCTTGACCGGGCCGTGCGCGGTGACTGCGGAGGAGGTACCGGAGGTGGAGCCTCCATCTCCGCAGGCTGCGGTCGTGCCGAGCGCCAGGGTGATAACCGCTGCTGCGCAAACCTTGTTCTTCTTCATCGGGACTCCGTTCGGTGGTGGATCGACGCGGGTCCGCGACGATCTTTGCTAAGTGCGCCGGTGCCTGGATGGCGCGGCGGCGCGGTGGAAGCTCTGATCACGAACTCGGGTGCGGGGAGGTCGATCTCGGCACCCACCTCGCCACCGATGATGGCCAGCAACCTGTTGGCGGAGGCACGCCCCCACCCGACGACGTCGGTGCGTGCGGTGGTGAGCGCCGGCTGCAGGTAGGCCGCGAGTGAGGTGTCGTCGAAGCCGGTGATCGAGAGCTGGCCCGGGACGTCCACACCGCGGCCGATCGCCGTGGACATGCCGGCGATGGCCATCAGGTCGTTGGCATACACGATCGCGGTGGGCGGGTCGGCTAGATCGAGCAGCTGGTTGGTCGCGTCGGCGCCCCCCTGAGCGGAGAAGTCCGAGGTGATGCAGACGCCCGGCGCCAGCCCCGCGTCCCTGACTGCCGAGGCCCAGGCGGCTCGACGGGAGAGTCCGTGCACGAACTCGACGGGGCCGGCCACGTGGTCGATTCGCTGGTGTCCCAGCGCGACGAGGTGCTCGACGGCTGCGACTATCCCGGGCTGGTCGTCGATATAGACGGATGAACACGGTTCGGATGTGTGCGTATGCCCGATCACGACGGTGGGCAGGCCGAGCTCGGTGAGCAGCTGTGGTCGAACGTCGCCGACCCGCATGTCGGTGAGGAAGACACCGTCGACACGTCCGCTCGCGGCCAGCCGGCGGTAGCTCTCATGTTCGCTCCTCTCGTCACTGACGAGCTGGAGCATCAGTGCGTAGCCCCGCTCGGACAGGACGGTCTCGATGCCGGTGATGAACGCGGCGAAGAACGGGTCGGCGCCAAGGGTCTCGGCGGGGCGGGCGATCACCAGCCCGACGGCGAGCGAGCGGGACACCGACAGTGCCCTGCCCCGCAGGCTAGGGGTCCAGCCCAGCTCACGGGCGGCGGCGAGAATACGTTCGCGCGTTTCCGCGGCGACCCCGGGCTTGCCGTTCAGCGCGAACGACACCGCGCCCTTCGAGACGCCGGCGAGCCGGGCGACGTCCATGATGGTGGTGCGGTGGCTAGCCATGAGAAGTAATAAACCGGTTTAGGTCCGAAATGTCAAGATTCGAGCCTCAGCCTGACTGGTGCGATCGACCTCGATCGACCGGCAGTGACCCGGACCGAGCTGATGAGTGGGCGGCAACCCGTCGGCACATCGTCATACTGGAGAGCACTGCCGCAGGGCAGCGCACCCCTATCGTCGACGAAAGAAGACCAGTGAGCACCCCGCCCACCCGCGCCAGCAGGAGCGCCAGCAGGAGCGCCAGCATGGCCAGCGCCAAGCGCAAGAAGGCGCGCACGGGCTGGCGCCGGTTCTTCTCGCCGAAGCCGATCCTGCTGACTCTTCTCGGGCTGTTCCTGCTCGGCGTGGGCGCCTTCGGATTCGCCTATGCAGCGACCGACATCCCCCAGCCGAACGAGCTGGCCAACGCGCAGGCGTCGATCATCTACTACTCCGACGGCAAGACGGAGATGGACCGGGTCAGCGTGGTCAACCGCGAGTCGGTGCCGCTGACCAAGATCCCGTTGCACGTCCAGCGCGCACTGCTGGCCGCCGAGGATCGCACGTTCTACCAGAACAACGGTGTCTCACCCACGGGTATCGCGCGGGCAGTAGTGGTGGCACTGAAGGGCGGGCCGACCCAGGGCGGGTCCACGATCACCCAGCAGTACGTCAAGAACTACTTCCTGACCCAGGACCAGACCATCACCCGCAAGGCCAAAGAGTTCTTCATCTCCATCAAGATCGACCAGCAGGAGTCCAAGGACACGATCCTGGCGAACTACCTCAACACCATCTACTACGGCCGCGGCGCCTCCGGCATCCAGACCGCGGCCAAGGCCTACTTCGGTGTCGACGTGTCCAAGCTGACAGTCGCCCAGGGCGCGCTGCTCGCCTCCGTCATCCGGGGGCCGGCGTTCTACGACCCCGCGCTCGGCCCTAAACAGGCGGCCAGCGCCAAGGCGCGCGTCGAGTACGTCCTGGACGGCATGGTCACCGAGGGCTGGCTCAGCCCCGCGGAGCGGGCCAAGACCACGTTCCCCAAGGTCCTTGACCGGGCCAAGACCACCAAGGCAGGGACAGTCGGGTACATCACGGAAGAGGTCCGCCGCGAGCTCAAGGCGAAGCTGAAGCTGAGCGACGCCGACATCGACCGCGGCGGGCTGCGGATCGTGACGACGATCAACAAGCTTGCCCAGGCTGCGGCGGTCAAGGCCGTGAACGACAACATGCCGTCGGAGAAGAAGGCGCCCAAGTGGCACGTCGGGCTGACCGCGATCAAGCCGGGTGATGGAGCCATCGTCGCGATGTATGGCGGCAAGGACTACAGCAAGGTTCAGCTCAACGACGCAACCCAGGCAACGATGCAGGCCGGGTCGACGTTCAAGGTCTTCGGTCTCCTTGCCGCTCTCCAGAAGGACATCAGCACCAAGACGACCTTCGACGGCCACAGCCCCCAGTACTTCCCGCAGTTCATCGGCCCGGGCGACCCTCGCGGCAAGGTCCCGAACTACGGAAATGAGCAGTTCGGCAAGATCGACCTGCGGAAGGCACTGGCCCACTCGGTCAACACCGTCTTCGCCCAGCTGAACATCAAGCTTGCCGACGGCGGCACCGAGGCCACAGGCGTCAGGGACGCGGCGATCCTCGCGGGAGTGCCCAAGGACACTATCGGGCTGGGCGTCAGCATGAACAACATCCTGGGCACCGCCTCGCCGACTGTCATCGACATGGCCAACGCCTACGCGACGATTGCCGCGCAGGGGCAGAAGGCGACGCCGTATCTCATCGTCACGGTGAAGTCCGCGGACGGCAGCATCGACTACAAGGTCAAGAAGGAGCTGAAACCGGCCTTTGACAAGGCCGTGACAGCCGACGTCACGGACGCGATGAAGCGCGTGGTGGCCGAGGGCACCGGCGCCGGCGCGCGGGCTCTGGGTCGCCCGGCTGCCGGCAAGACCGGCACGACGGACAAGACCCGCGCGGTATGGTTCGACGGCTTCACCCCGCAGCTCTCGGCTGCGGTCGGGATCTACAAGAACAAAGGCGAGGAGTCCGTCACCTACGCCGACGGAGTGACCACGGTTTCCAGTGGCGGCATCCCGGTCGATATCTGGACCGCGTTCATGGAGGGCGCCCTGAAGGGACAGAAGGTGCTCGACTTCCCGCCCCGCGCCGGCCTGGGTGACAGCTCAGTTCCGACGCCGACAACGGCGCCCACGACGACCGCTGCGCCCACGACGACTGCGCCGCCCACGACGACTGCGCCGCCCACGACGACTGCGCCGCCCACCACGGCACCGACCACCGGGCCCCCGGGCAAGCCGCTGCCCACGGTCACGGTGCTGTGACCGCGCCGTCCAGGACTGACCCGGTTGCCGCCGCTGCGAGCGAGGTCATCGGTGGGCCGCTTGGACGCTATGCCGCACGGACCCGACATACGGCGAGGTCTGCCTGGCAACCTGCGGCCGCCGTGCTGGTCGGGCTCTCGAGCCTGACGATCGCGGTCGGGCTGCTGCAGAAGGCGCACTGCTTCAGCAAGGGCTGGAACACGCCAGACCAGTTCTGGCACGCGTGCTACTCGGATCTGCCGAACGTCTATCAGAGCTCCGGGCTCGGCCACGCGATGCCGTATCTGCCGGGTGCCCAGCCCCTGGACCAGCCGCTGATCTCGGGACTGGTGATGTGGGTGGTCGGGCTCGCGGTCCCCGACGGCTCTGCGCTGGTGCAACAGCAGTGGTACTTCGCGTTGTGGGCAGTGCTGGTCACGGTCATCGTGATGGCCCTCGTAGCGGTGACGGCGGCGTCGCTGCCACGTGCACCGTGGCAGGCCGCGCACGTCGCGCTGAGTCCGGTGCTGGTTCTGGCCGGCCTGGTCTCGGTCGACCTGCTCGGCGTCCTGCTCGCCTCGGCAGCGTTGTGGGCCTGGGGCCGCAACCGGATCCCGTTGGCCGGACTGCTCCTGGGCCTCGCGGTCTCGGCCCGCAGCTACCCCCTCGTGCTGCTGGTCGCCATCGGACTGCTCGCGGTGCGCAGTGGTCAGGTCTCGGCCTGGCGACGGCTCGCGGGAACCACAGTCGCGACCTGGTTCGCAGTGAGCCTGCCGTGGCTCGTCATGAACGCAGAAGCCCTGCTGGCGGCCTACCGGGCCTGGTGGGGTGCCAGCGCCAACTATGGCTCGGTCTGGATGCTGCCGGCGCTACTGAGGCCCACCATGCGCCCAGGCATCCTGGCTTCGTTGCTGGGGGACGGGCTGGACCCGGGCGTGGTGACCGCGCTCGCCGTGCTCGGCTGGCTGGTGGCGCTGGTGGTGGGCGCCTATTTCGCTCTCAGTCGCGAACGGCGGCCCACTGTCGCCGAGGTGTCCCTGGTGATGCTGGTCATCGTCGTGGTGACGGGCAAGGCGATGCCGGTCCAGGCCGGACTGTGGCTCCTGCCGCTGATCGCCCTGGTCGGTCTCAAGTGGCGCGACCACCTGATCTGGGCTGGCTTCGAGGCGACGTACTTCGTCTGCGTGTGGCTCTACATCGCCGGTCTCAGCAAACCTGATCGTGGCCTTCCTGCACGCGCATACTCGCTGTTGGTCTTCGTTCGGGTGATGGCTTGGCTGTTCCTGCTCGTGCAGGTATGGCGACTGGCGCGCTCCCGCCGACCGGCCCGTGAGGCCTGGCCTGAGGACGCAGTCGAAGCCGGCGATGAGGTCGAGCTGGGTGACGATGCCCTGCGTGACGAGGCCGTCGAGGAGGAGGAGATCGACCCCCTGGCCGGTCCGATGGCCGGCGCGCCGGATCGGGTGCTTGTCCACGTCGGCTAGAGCTCAGGGCCGCCGCACGGCGGGCGATTTCAGGCGCGAGGCACGTTGCCGGTAGTCTCATCTGGTTCGCCTCGTCATGTCCATGTTGTTCACCGCCGATCTCTGTCGGTGGTGCCAGGCATGGTGTCTCGAGGTGGGACGCTGCAACCCTCCTGTCACGGATGTTCCGTGACCGCTCTAGACCGAAGGAGGTGGGTTATCAGCATGCGTCAGTACGAACTCATGATCATCCTCGACCCCGATCTCGAGGAACGCACGATCTCGCCCTCGCTCGACAAGTTCCTGTCCGTCGTCACCAAAGACGGTGGCACGGTGGACAAGGTCGACCTGTGGGGCAAACGCCGTCTGGCCTACGACATCAAGAAGAAGTCCGAGGGCATCTACGCCGTCGTCACCTTCAGCGCGGAGTCGGCCACGGCAAAGGAACTGGACCGTCAGCTCGGCCTGAACGAGTCCATCCTGCGGACCAAGCTCCTGCGCCCCGGCGCCTGAGTCTCCGACGCCTTCCCTCAGCAAAGGACTCGAATATGGCTGGCGACACCGTCATCACGATCATCGGCAACCTCACGGCCGACCCCGAGCTGCGCTTCACCCCTTCGGGTGCTGCCGTTGCCAACTTCACCGTTGCCTCGACCCCGCGTCAGTTCGACCGGACGAGCAACGACTGGAAGGACGGCGAGACCCTGTTCATGCGTTGCTCGGTGTGGCGTGACGCGGCGGAGAACGTCGCCGAGTCGCTGCAACGCGGCACCCGTGTGCTGGTCTCTGGCCGACTGAAGTCTCGTTCTTACGAGACCAAGGAAGGCGAGAAGCGCACGGTCGTCGAGATGGACGTGGACGAGGTCGGACCGTCGTTGAAGTACGCCACCGCAAAGGTCAACAAGACCCAGCGGGGCACCGGAGGCGGCGGGTTCAACGGTGGCGGTCAGAGCAGTGGCGGCCAGGGCGGTGGGTCCACGAGTGGGGCCAGCGCCCAGGGTGCTCCTGCCGACGACCCGTGGGCCACTGGTTCGTCTGCCCCCGCCAAAACTGGTGGTGGCGCAGCGACGGCCGGCCCTCAGGGTGGTTGGGGCAACGGCCCGTCATATGACGAGCCCCCCTTCTAGGTCTCTACCCGACTCGCCTGATCCTCGAGCGATCTCGAAGCAGGACACAAGAAACAAGTCAACACAAAAGTTATGCCATCCCAGGGGTGAATCCCTGGGCTCCTCTCAAGATTGGAGAGCACCACGATGGCCAAGCCCGTAGTGCGCAAGCCCAAGAAGAAGGCCAACCCGCTCAAAGCGGCGAAGGTCGAGAACATCGACT